>JAJLLM010000116.1:0-6355 GCA_033837965.1 Pseudazoarcus pumilus | reverse complement strand
GCCTCGCTTGGCGGCTTCGAAGGCGATGGCGCGGGCGACCTTGTCGGCTCCCTTGGAGATCGCGGTGGAATCGCGGGATACGTAGACTTTGACGGTGGATCGACCCGGCTTGAACGCCGGGTCTTCTCCGCCACGCAACGGACTGGCCTGCGGCCCGGATTGGGAATTTCTCGCTGAAGCCGGCATGGCTGCCGGCTGTTGCGCTCGAATCGTGGTCATTGACGGGTCCTCAGGCGGTCGACGATGTCGTCGAATTGATCGATGGAGACCTCGCCCACGACCTCGCCATCGACCATCAGCGACGGCGAACAGGCGCAGTTTCCGAGGCAGAACACCTGCTCGAGCGAGACGGCGCCATCGGCGGTGGTTTCGTGGAAATCCACACCGAGCGTTTTCTTGGCATGCGCGACGAGGGCGTTGGCGCCCACGGCCTGACAGGCCTCGCCACGGCAGATTTCGAGCTTGTGACGGCCCGGCGGGGTGGTGCGGAAGTGGTGGTAGAAGGTGATCGTGCCGTGCACCTCGGCGCGCGACAGGTTCAGCGCCTCGGCCATCAGCGGCACGGCGTCGTCGGGCACATAGCCGATGCTGTCCTGGATGCCGTGCAGGATCGGCATGAGCGCGCCGGGCATGTCCTTCAGCGTATTGATGATGCCGAGGACCTTGTCGCGGTCCCAGGCGGGTTGGGCGGAACTCATGTGCACCTCTCGAAAACTTGATGTCCGGTCGATTCGGGGTAAGCTGGATTCGTCACGCGGATCTCATATGCACAACTAAACATATGAAAAACAACCCACTCCGAACCGCTACATCGGCAAGTTAGCAGAGGAAAAATTGCCTCTCAATATGATATGAATTGCACATGAAGTTCAGCGTCACGATCAAACCGGCCTGGCACGTCTCGCGCGACGGCGAGGCACAACTGTCTCTGCCAGGCCTGCTTGCCCTGCTCGCAGTGGTGGACGAACTCGGCCAGATCGAGCAGGCCTGTACGCAGTTGGGCGTGTCTTACCGCCACGGCTGGGGCCTGCTGCGCACCGGCGAGGAAGTGTTCGGCAGTCCGCTGGTGAGCAAGGCGCGCGGGCGCGGCACCACGCTCACTCCGCTCGGCAAGAAGCTGCTGTGGGCGGACAAGCGCATTGCCGCTCGGCTGGCGCCCACGCTCGACAGCCTCGCTTCGGAACTGGAAGCCGAGTTGCTGAAAAGCGTCGAGCACAAGGACCGCATCCTGCGCATCAACGCCAGCCACGGCTTTGCGGTGGAGACCTTGCGCGGCTTTCTGGTGGACAACGACATTCCGGTGGACCTGAAGTACCGCGGCAGCCTCGATTCGGTGGCTTCACTGGCGCGTGGCGACTGCGATGTGGCGGGCTTTCACGTGCCGCTGGGCGAGTTCGAGAGTGCGGCCTGGGCGCAGTACCGCAAGTGGCTGCGGCCGCGCAAACATCGCCTGATCCATCTGGCCGAACGCCAGCAGGGGCTGTTCGTGCTGCCCGGCAACCCCAAGGGCATCCGCGGGCTGGAAGACCTGACGCGCGAAGACGTGAGCTTCGTGAACCGCCAGCCCGGCTCCGGCACGCGCATCCTGCTCGACCTGCTGCTGGAGGCGCGCGGCTTGCACAGTGACCGCATCCGCGGCTTCCAGAACTCCGAGCTGACGCATGCCGCGGTGGCGGCGTATATCGCCAGCGGCATGGCGGACGTGGGCTTCGGCGTGCGCACGGCGGCGCACCGCTTCAAGCTCGACTTCATCGAAATTGCGCGCGAACGCTACTTCATCGCCTGCAATGCCTCGGCGCTGCGCTCTGCAGCCGTGCGCGGCATGGTCGACATCATGCAGCGCGAGGACTTCCGCGCCGCGGTGTCCGCCCTGCCCGGCTACGACGGCACCGATACCGGGCGGCAACTGACCCCGGACGAAGCCGTGCCACCCACCTGAGGACTGCGAATGTCATACGGCACAAGGCTTTCGCGTCGACCTATGCACGGCTGTTCATATTGTTGGCCTTCGCCGGCCTCTCTACAGTGAGCGCCTTCGCGCGCGCGACGCGCGTCACGGATTGCGCATGTCCTTCACCGCCACGTTTGCCGAAGCCTTTGCCCTGATCGTCAGCCTCGACGCCCGCGTGGCGGAGATCGTGCTGCTGTCGATCCAGGTCAGCGGTACGGCAGTGGTGCTGGGAACCTTCATCGGCCTGCCACTGGGCGCCATGCTGGCCATCGGCCGCTGGCCCGGCCAGCAGGTCGGCACGGTACTGGTGAATGCGCTGATGGGCGCGCCGGCGGTGGTAATCGGGGTCATCGTCTATCTGCTGCTGTCGCGCTCCGGCCCCTTCGGACATTTCGGCCTGCTGTTCAGCCCGACGGCCATGGTGATTGCCCAGACCGTGCTGGTGATTCCGCTGATGGCGGCCATCGCCCGCCAGGTCGTCGAAGACGCCTGGCAGCGCTACGCCGAGGAACTGCGCGTGATGCGCTTCTCGTGGTGGCACAGCCTCACCACGTTGCTGTACGACTGTCGCCACTCCCTGCTGGTGGCGGTGCTGGCCGGCCTCGGGCGGGCCATGAGCGAAGTCGGCGCGGTGATGATCGTCGGCGGCAACATCGACGGCGTGACGCGCGTGATGACCACCGCCATTGCGCTGGAAACCAGCAAGGGCGACCTGCCGCTGGCCATCGCGCTGGGGCTGGTGCTGATCTCGGTGATCCTGATCCTCAACACCATTGCGCACCTGATGCGCGCCTGGGCGATGAAGCGCTATGGCTGAGGCGGCAATGTTTCCGGTCACGCTCTCGGGCGTGCGCTTCCAGCCCAACGGCCGCACGGTGCTCGACGGCGTGGACCTTGAACTGCACGACGAGGGCATCACGCTGGTGATGGGGCCCAACGGCGCCGGCAAGAGCGTGCTGCTGCGCACCTTGTGCGGACTGATCGAACCCTCCGCCGGCAGCCTCAAGTGGGCCGGCGGCGCACGCCCCGAACAGGGCGTGATGATGGTCTTCCAGCACCCGATGATGATCCGCGCCTCGGTACTGGAAAACGCCTCACTAGGCCTCAAGCCCTTGGGCGTTTCGGGCGCGGAGCGGCGTCGGCGCGCGGCGGAAATCCTTGAACGCGTGGCGCTGGCCGACCGCGCGCAGGAGAGCGCCCGCCATCTTTCAGGCGGCGAGCAACAGCGCCTTGCGCTGGCGCGGGCGTGGCTGACCAGACCCCGCCTGCTGCTGCTTGACGAACCCACCGCGGCGCTCGACCCCTCGGCCACGGCCGAGGTCGAGCGCATCATCCGCGAGATCCGTACCGACGGCACGCGCATCGTCATGACCACGCACAACCTCGGCCAGGCGACGCGGCTGGGGGACGACGTGATCTTCATGAGCGCCGGCCGCGTGCGCGAGCACACGCCGGTGCAGCGCTTCTTCGCCCGCCCGGCGTCCGAGGAAGCCCGTCTGTTCATCCAGGGCGAATTGCCCTGGCGCATGCCGCTGTGAAGCGCAGCCCCGGCCAACTCGCGCGGGAGGCCAACGGCGCCTGCGGCGATCTGGGCACCTTTCTACCCTACGCGGTCGGCGCCGTCACGGTGGGCGGACTCAGCGCGGTCGGCGTGTTCTTCGGCTTCGGCATCGCACTGATCGCGGCCGGTCTGTTCTATGGGGTGCCGATGGCGGTACAGCCGATGAAAGCGGTCTCGGCAGTCCTGCTCACTTCAGGGCTGACACCGGGCGAAGTGGCGATGGCGGGATTGCTGATCGGCGCCACGGTGCTGCTGCTGGGTCTCACCGGCGGCGTGGCGTGGATCGCGCGACGCATCCCGCCCTCGGTCACGCTGGGACTCACGCTGGGGCTGGGGCTGTCGATGGTTTGGCTCGGCACAACGCTGCTGATGGACGCCCCGCTGCTGGGCGCCGGTGCGCTGGCCTTTGCCGTGGCGGCAATGTTCGTGACACGTGTGCCACTGCTGGCGCTGGGCATCGGCGCCGTGCTGGCCGCGCCGTGGCTGGGACTGAGCGATGCGGCGCCCACGCTGGCCGGCTTCGGCATGAGCTTGCCGCAGTTTGCCCTGCCGAGCTGGTCAGACCTGCCGCGTGCGCTGGAACTCGCCGTGCTGCCGCAGATTCCGCTGACCCTGTCGAACGCCATCATCGTCACCGCCGCCGTCAGCGCCTCGCTGTTCCACGAACAGGCCGCACGCGCCAGCGAACGCAATCTGGCACTCAGCACCGGCCTAGGCAACCTGTTGCTGGCGCCCCTCGGCGCCATGCCGATGTGCCACGGCGCCGGCGGCGTAGTGGCGCAGCACCGCTTCGGCGCGCGCTCGTGCTGTGCGCCGGTGCTGCTGGGCGCGGTGCTGCTGGCGAGTGCACTGTTTGCCGGCGAATCGGCCGCAGCCTTGCTGGCGGCGTTCCCGCTGCCGGTGGCCGGCTCGCTGCTGGTGGTGGCGGGTGCCGATCTGGCGTTCTCCAAACGGCTGTTTGCCACGCGACCGGACTGCTGGCCGGTAATCGGCGTCACGGCGATGGTCGCGCTGGCCCTCAACCCGGCCTGGGCACTGGCCGCCGGTCTGGCCATGGAATCGGCACGCAGCCTCGCCGCGCGCCGCCGCGCGCAGCGGGGCTGAACGGCCTCAGTGGCCGGCGGTTTTCGAGAACACGTTCATCACCACCACCCCGGCCACGATCAACCCCATGCCGATCACGGCCGGCGCATCCAGCTTCTGTCCGAACAGAAACACCCCCACCAGCGCGATCAGTACGATGCCCAGCCCGGCCCAGATGGCGTAGGCCACGCCGACCGGAATGCTGCGCAAGGTCAGCGCCAGCAGCCAGAAGGCGCAGGCATAGCCGACCACTACGATCACCGACGGCCACAGCCGCGTGAAGCCGTCGCTGGCCTTGAGCGCCGAGGTGCCGATGACTTCGGCGACGATGGCGGTGCCGAGGTACAGCCAGGGCGTGAGGTTCATGCGTGTCTCCAGTGTTCAAAACAAAACGCCACGGCGGGCCGTGGCGTTTTTTTTATTTCCGGTGCGACAAGGTTCAGAACTTGTCGGTCACCGCGCCTTCGGAGGCCGAGCACACGGTCTTGGCGAACTTGGCCAGCGCACCGCGCGTGTAACGCGGCGGCATCGGCTTCCAGTTGGCGCGGCGGCGCTCCATCTCGGCGTCGTCGATATGCAGCGTGATCACGTTGGCGTCGGCGTCGATGGTGATCCTGTCGCCGGTTTCGACCAAGGCGATCGGGCCGCCTTCAGCCGCTTCCGGCGTGATGTGGCCGACCACGAAGCCGTGGCTGCCGCCCGAGAAGCGGCCGTCGGTGATCAGCGCCACTTCCTTGCCCAGACCCTTGCCCATGATGGCGGAGGTGGGGCTGAGCATCTCGCGCATGCCGGGGCCGCCTTTCGGGCCTTCGTAGCGGATGACGAGCACGTCGCCGGCCACCACGGTGCCGTCGAGGATGCGGTCAAGCGCTTCTTCCTCGGAGTGGAACACGCGGGCATTGCCGGTGAACTGCGTGCCTTCCTTGCCGGTGATCTTGGCGACCGCGCCGGTCGGGGCGAGGTTGCCGTAGAGGATGCGCAGGTGGCTGTCCTTCTTGATCGGGTTGGACAGCGGGCGAATGATCTCCTGCCCGGCCGGGTAGGGCGCGACGGTGGACAGGTTCTCGGCCAGCGTCTTGCCGGTGACGGTCATGCAGTCGCCGTGCAGCATGCCGGCGTCGAGCAGCATCTTCATCAGCGGCTGGATACCGCCGATCTCGACCAGCTCGCTCATCATGAAGCGGCCCGAGGGGCGCAGGTCGGCCAGCAGCGGCACGCGCTTGCCGATCTCGGTGAAGTCTTCCAGCGACAGTTCGACGTCGCAGGAATGCGCCATGGCCAGCAGGTGCAGCACGGCGTTGGTGGAGCCACCGAGCGTGATGATGACGGTGATGGCGTTTTCGAAGGCCTTGCGCGTCATGATGTCGCGCGGCTTGATGTCCAGATCGAGCAGCTTCATGACGGCGGCCGAAGCGCGGCGGCAGTCTTCCATCTTGTTGCTGGAGATCGCGTTCTGCGCCGACGAGCCCGGCAGGCTCATGCCCAGCGCCTCGATGGCCGAGGCCATGGTGTTGGCGGTGTACATGCCGCCACAGGAGCCGGGGCCGGGGATCGCGGTGTCCTCGACTTCCTTCACTTCCTTCAGCGTCATCGTGCCGCGCGCGTGGGCGCCGACGGCTTCGAACACCGAGATGATGTCGGTGTGGTTCTTGCCCGGCAGGATGGTGCCGCCATACACGAACACCGACGGACGGTTCAGGCGCGCCATGCCGATGATGCAGCCCGGCATGTTCTTGTCGCAGCCGCCGATGGTGACGAGG
>JAJLLM010000115.1:0-8431 GCA_033837965.1 Pseudazoarcus pumilus | reverse complement strand
CCTGATCGGCGCGCCGCCGGACTGGCCGCGCGTGGTCAGCGTGATGTCGAGCAGCCGCGCGGCCTTTTCGGCATCGTCGAAGAAGAGCTCGTAGAAGTCCCCCATGCGATAGAACAGCATCAGGTCCGGGTACTGCGCCTTGAGGCGCAGGTACTGCTGCATCATCGGCGTGTGGCCGGCGATGGAGGCTTCGTCGAAGGCGGGTTTGGCGGCGGCTCGGGTCAAGGCGAGTCGCTCGCGCTCAGTTCTTGCCCATGTGGGCCTGCACCACCGGCAGCAACTGCGCGAAGACCTTGGGTGTGCCGGCGACCAGACGGCCGCTGTCGAGGTAATCGCTGCCACCGCCGAAATCGGTCACCAGACCACCGGCTTCAAGGATCAGCAGCGCACCGGCGGCCATGTCCCAGCTGCTCAGGCCGGCTTCCCAGAAGCCGTCGAGACGGCCGCAGGCCACGTAGGCCAGATCCAGCGCGGCTGCGCCGGGACGGCGGATGCCGGCGGTTTTCTGCGTCAGCTCGCGGAAGGCACCGAGATAGGACTCGATGTTGTCGTTCTCGCGGAACGGGAAGCCGGTGCCGATCAGCGAATCCATCAGTTTGATGCGACGCGAGACGCGAATGCGGCGGTCATTCAGGAAGGCGCCTGCGCCTTTGGAGGCCGTGAACAGTTCGTTGCGAACCGGATCGAACACCACGGCCTGCTCCAGCACGTCGTTACGCGCCAGCGCAATGGAGATCGCGTACTGCGGAAAGCCGTGGATGAAGTTGGTCGTGCCGTCGAGCGGATCGATGATCCAGCAGTACTCCGAGTCGCCGGAGCGGCCGGACTCCTCTGCTAGAATCGCGTGCTCCGGATAGGCCTCGCGCAGCACTTCGATGATCGCGGCTTCGGCAGCGCGATCAACCTCGGTGACGAAATCGTTGGGCGACTTCGATTGCACGGTGAGCAGATCGAGCTGCGTGGAAGCGCGGTTGATCACACTCGCGGCACGGCGGGCTGCCTTGACGGCGATGTTCAGGGTCGGATGCATGGAACGGTTCTCGGTTGCTGCGGATTCACCATCGGAAGCCGCAGAAATGATGATCTTGAATAGCCGCGCATTCTAACCGCAAACCCCCTCCTTACGGTCCCGCATGCGGGGCCGTAACACCTGAATCAGGCATCCGATGCAAGACGCTTCCGTACTTGACCGCATTCGCGTGGTGCTCACGCGCACCAGCCATCCCGGCAACATCGGTGCCGCCGCCCGCGCCATGAAGACCATGGGTCTTTCGCGGCTGGTGCTCGTCGCCCCCGACTCCTTTCCCGACCCGGTGGCGGATGCGCGCGCGTCCGGCGCACTGGATGTGCTCAGCGCTGCGGTCGTCGTCCCGACGCTGGCCGATGCACTGGAAGGCACGATCATCTCGGCTGCGCTGACGGCACGCCGGCGGGAGTTGTCGCTGCCGCTGCAGATGCCGCGCGAAGCCGCCCCCGAATTGGTCCGCCATGCCCTGAGCGGCGACGTGGCCCTGGTGTTCGGCACGGAATCAAGCGGGCTCACCAACGATGAAGTCGCGTTGTGCGGGATGCCGGTGACCATTCCGGCCAACCCGGGCTATTCCTCGCTCAATCTCGCGGCTGCGGTGCAGTTGCTGTGCTACGAGATTCGCCTCGCCGCGCTCGACGAATCCGCCCCGCAGGCGCCCCCGGAAGACGCCGCCCGTTTCGAGGATGTCGAAGGCTTCTATGGCCACCTTGAAGAGGCCATGCGCGAGTCGGGCTTCTATGACCCGGCCACCTCGCGTCGTCTGCTGCCGCGCCTGCGTCGTCTGTTCGGGCGCATCCGCCTGGAACGCGACGAGATCAACATCCTGCGCGGCATCGTGGCTGCATTGCAGCGCAAACCTGATTAAAATACTCGACTATTGCAATCATCCCGCCCAGCCCCCATACAGAGGGTATGAGCACCTTTCCGGGAGACACCGTCCATGTTCAGCCGCCTGCGTGAAGACCTCGCCAGTGTCCGCGAGCGCGACCCCGCCGCGCGTTCGACCTGGGAGGTATTGACGTGCTATCCCGGCGTGCATGCCCTGATGATGCACCGCTTTGCGCACTGGGCCTGGACGCACGAGTTGTACTGGCTCGGGCGTTTCGTCAGCCACATCAGCCGCTTCCTGACCGGCATCGAAATCCACCCCGGCGCGGTGATCGGCCGGCGCGTGTTCATCGACCACGGCATGGGCGTGGTGATCGGCGAGACGGCGGAAGTCGGTGACGACTGCACCATCTACCAGGCCGTCACGCTCGGCGGCACCTCGCTGTATCGCGGCGCCAAGCGCCACCCGACGCTGGGCAAGGGCGTGGTCGTGGGTGCGGGTGCCAAGGTGCTGGGGGGCTTCGAGGTCGGTGACGGCGCCAAGATCGGCTCCAACGCGGTGGTGATCCGCCCGGTTCCGGCGGGCGCAACGGCAGTGGGCAACCCGGCGCGCATCCTCGACAGCGAGCGCAAGGAAGAGCGCGACGAGCGCGATGCCGAGCGCGAGAAGAAGGCCGAGCAGATCGGCTTCTCGGCCTATGGCGTCACGCGCGGCATGGATGATCCGCTGGCCAAGGCACTGCATGCCTTGCTGGACCATACGGTGGAGACCGACAAGCGCTTTCACCTGCTGGTCGAACGGCTGCAGAAAGCCGGCATCCAGATCGATGAAACGATTGAAAAGGATGATGATTTCGATGCCCAGCGTCTATCGAAAATGGTGGATTGACGCGGGTTTCAGAAGTTGACCGTTTTTGTCGGGAACCGTATAGTTGACCGAAAAAATCAGGTATTCCCCCGACACGCTCCAAAGCACGAGGATCCACCATGAGACTGACCACCAAAGGCCGATTTGCGGTGACCGCGATGATCGATCTTGCATCGCGTGAGGGCGAAGGCCCCGTCACGCTGGCAGGTATTGCCGAGCGTCAGAAGATTTCGCTGTCCTACCTTGAGCAACTGTTCGGCAAGCTGCGTCGCTACAAGCTGGTGTCTAGCGTGCGTGGGCCGGGTGGCGGCTACCGTCTGGCGCGTGACATGGGCGGCATCACCGTGGCCGACATCATCGTGGCCGTGGATGAACCGCTGGATGCAACGCAGTGCGGCGGCAAGCAGAACTGTCATGACGAACACCGCTGCATGACGCACGATCTGTGGACCAACCTCAACAAGCGCATGTACGAGTACCTCGACTCGGTCACGCTGGCCGCGTTGGTGAATCACGAGATCAAGGCGGACCCCGAGGTCAACGTGATCAAGGACGTGCGCCGCCGTGCAACGATTTCGCTGCGCGAGGCCGCAGCGGTCTGAGGCCCGTCATGTTTGCCCCGACCTATCTCGACTGGAACGCCACCTCGCCGCTTGATCCGGCGGTGCGCGAAGCCATGCTGCCGTGGCTCGATGCCTGCTTCGGCAACGCGTCGAGCCGGCACGAGTACGGTCGTCAGGCGCGTGCAGCCATCGATGAGGCCCGCGCCCGGGTGGCTGCGGCCGTCGGTGCGCATGCGACCGAAGTCGTGTTCACGAGCGGGGGCTCGGAAGCCAACAACCTGTTCATCAAGGGCGCGGCCGCCTGTCGCAAGCCCGGACTGATCGCAGTCAGCGCCATCGAGCACCCCTGCGTGCGCGAGCCGGCGAAGCAACTGCGCCGTGCGGGCTGGACCCTGCACGAGATCGCGGTGGATGCTGCGGGCCGCATCGATGCGCAGGACTGGAGCGAGTTGCTCAATGCCCGGCCGGCCATCGTGTCGGTGATGCTGGCCAACAACGAGACCGGCGTGCTGCAGGCGATTGACCACCTCGCGCCGGAAGCGGGCAGGGCAGGCGCCTGGTTCCACACCGACGCGGTGCAAGCGTTGGGCAAGATCGCGGTGGATTTCCGCGCGCTCGGCGTGCACGGCATGACGCTGTCGGCGCACAAGATCGGCGGTCCGCTGGGTGCTGGCGCACTGATTGTCGACAAGCGTGTCGAACTCTCTCCGCTGGTTGCCGGCGGCGGGCAGGAACGTGGGCTGCGCTCGGGCACCGAGAACGTGGCGGCCATCGTGGGCTTCGGCGTGGCCTGCGAGCAGGCGGTGGCGCGGATCGACACCGAAGCGCGCCGACTGGCCGCGTTGCGCGAGCGTCTGGAGACGTCGCTGGTGGGGCTGGGCGCGCGCATCTTTGCGCTGGACGCCGACCGCCTGCCGAACACCAGCTTCTTCGCCATCGAAGGCATCGACGGCGAGACGCTGGTCGCCAAGCTCGACCGCGCCGGTTTCGCCTGCGCCAGCGGCTCGGCCTGCTCCAGCGCCAACCCGGAGCCTTCGCACACGCTGCTGGCGATGGGGGTCGAAGCGGGTCTGGCACGCAATGCCGTGCGTGTGAGCCTGGGGCGCGATACGCGCGCGGAAGACATTGAACGCTTCACCGCCGGCTTCGCCCGGCAGGTGAATGAACTGAGAAACCTGACCGCAATGACGGTCTGAATCACGACAACACCCGGTTTTACGGAGAAACACGATGCTGAAGTTCCCGATCTACCTCGACTATTCGGCCACCACGCCGGTCGATCCGCGCGTCGCCGAGAAGATGATTCCGTGGCTGACCGAACACTTCGGCAACCCGGCGAGCCGCTCGCACGCTTACGGCTGGGAAGCCGAGAAGGCGGTGGAGGATGCGCGCGAGGAAGTCGCGGCGCTGGTCGGCGCGGACTCGCGCGAGATCGTGTGGACCTCCGGTGCGACCGAGTCGAACAACCTCGCCATCAAGGGCGCGGCACAGTTCTACAAGGGCAAGGGCAAGCACATCATCACGCTCAAGACCGAGCACAAGGCCGTGCTGGACACCGTGCGCGAGCTGGAGCGTCAGGGCTTTGAAGCCACCTATCTCGACGTGCAGGAGAACGGCCTGGTCGACCTCGACGTGCTCAAGACCGCCATCCGCCCGGACACCATCGTGATCTCGGTGATGATGGTCAACAACGAAATCGGCGTGGTGCAACCCATCGCCGAGATCGGTGAGCTCTGTCGCGAGAAGGGCATCGTGTTCCACGTCGATGCCGCGCAGGCCACCGGCAAGGTCGCCATCGACCTGAACACCCTGAAGGTCGACCTGATGTCCTTCTCGGCCCACAAGACCTACGGCCCGAAGGGCATCGGTGCGCTGTATGTGCGACGCAAGCCGCGCGTGCGCCTGGAGGCCCAGATGCACGGTGGCGGCCACGAGCGCGGTCTGCGCTCGGGCACGCTGGCCACCCACCAGATCGTCGGCATGGGCGAGGCCTTCCGCATCGCCCGCGTCGAGATGGAAAGCGAGATGGAACGCATCCGCAGCCTGCGCGACCGCCTGATGGACGGCTTCAGCGACATGGAGGCGGTGTTCGTCAACGGTGACATCGAGCACCGCGTGCCGCACAACCTCAACATCTCCTTCGCCTACGTCGAGGGTGAGTCGCTGATCATGGCGATCAAGGATGTTGCGGTGTCGTCCGGCTCGGCCTGCACCTCCGCCAGTCTGGAGCCTTCCTACGTGCTGCGCGCGCTGGGCCGCAACGACGAACTCGCACACAGCTCGATCCGCTTCACGATCGGCCGTTTCACCACCGTCGAAGAGATCGACTACACCATCGACCTGCTGCGCAAGCGCATCGGCAAGCTGCGCGAGCTCTCCCCGCTGTGGGAGATGGTCCAGGAAGGCATCGACCTCGATACCGTACAATGGGCGGCTCACTGAGCCGGCCGGCAACTGAAGGAGATTCACCATGGCATACAGCGAAAAACTTCTGGATCACTACGAGAACCCGCGTAACGTCGGCTCGTTCGGCAAGGACGACGACGGCGTCGGTACCGGCATGGTCGGAGCGCCAGCCTGTGGCGACGTGATGAAGCTGCAGATCAAGGTCGGTGCGAACGGCGTCATCGAGGATGCCAAGTTCAAGACCTACGGTTGTGGTTCGGCCATCGCGTCGAGCTCGCTCGTGACCGAATGGGTCAAGGGCAAGACCGTCGATCAGGCGCTCGAGATCAAGAACACCGCCATCGCCGAAGAGCTGGCGCTGCCGCCGGTCAAGATCCATTGCTCGATCCTGGCCGAGGACGCCATCAAGGCGGCCGTGGCGGATTACAAGAAGAAGCACGAAGCCTGAGCGCGGGAGCAGCATCATGGGTGTGACCCTCAGCGAAAAAGCGGCCAGGCACGTCAGCAACTACCTTGCCAAGCGTGGCAAGGGGTTCGGCATCCGCCTGGGCGTGCGCACCAGCGGATGCTCCGGCATGGCCTACAAGCTGGAGTTCGTTGACGAGCAGCAGCCCGAGGATCTGGTGTTCGAGAGCCACGGCGTGAGTGTCGTGGTCGACCCGAAGAGCCTGCCGTATCTCGACGGTACCGAACTGGATTTCGTGCGCGAGGGGCTCAACGAAGGGTTCAAGTTCAACAACCCCAACGTCAAGGACGCCTGCGGCTGTGGCGAGAGCTTCAACGTCTGAGCGCCGATGACCTCCGACCTGCAGCAGGATTTCTTCGCACTGTTCGGGCTGCCGCGCCGCTTCCGCATCGAGGAGGCGGCGCTCGAAGCTGCCTACCACGAGCTCCATACGCGCGTTCACCCTGATCGCCACGCCCATCTGCCGGATGCAGACCGGCGGCGTGCGATGCAATGGGCCACGCGCGTCAATGAGGCCTTCCGCACCCTCAAGACGCCGCTCACACGCGCCCGCTACCTGATCGAGCTGGCTGGCATCGACCTTGGTTTCGAAACCAATACCGCTATGTCGCCGGCCTTCCTGATGGAGCAGATGGAATGGCGCGAAGCCGTCGAGGAAGCGGAGTCCGCTGCAGACGCCAGCGAACTCGAACATCTGCATCAGCGCCTGCGCGCCCAGACGCGCGAGTTGCTCGGCGAGCTGGAAAGCCAGCTTGATGATCAGCAGGCCTTTGCCGAAGCCGCCGATACCGCACGTCGGCTGATGTTCCTCGACAAGCTCCGACACGAAATAGACGACGCCCTCGAGGCGCTGGACAACTGATGGCATTACTTCAGATCGCCGAGCCCGGCCTCGCCGCCGAGCCGCACAAGCATCGGCTTGCGGCAGGCATCGATCTCGGCACCACCAATTCACTGGTCGCCACCGTGCGCAGCGCGTCCACCGACTGCCTGCCGGACGAGCAGGGCAGGGTGATCCTGCCTTCCGTCGTGCGCTACCGCGCTGACGGCGGTGTGGACGTCGGCCACGAGGCGGCCTCCGCCGCGGCCACCGATCCGCGCAACACCATCATTTCGGTCAAGCGTTTCATGGGCCGCGGTCTGGCGGACGTGACGCATGGCGACGCCACGCCTTATGACTTCGTCGAAGGCGAAGGCATGCTGCGCATCCGCACCGTGCAGGGCGTGAAGAGCCCAGTCGAGGTGTCAGCAGACATCCTGCGCAGCCTCGCGCGCCGTGCAGAATCCACGCTGGGCGGCGAACTGGCCGGCGTGGTCATCACCGTGCCGGCCTACTTTGATGACGCCCAGCGCCAGGCCACCAAGGACGCCGCGCAACTGGCCGGCCTTAATGTGCTGCGCCTGCTCAACGAGCCGACGGCAGCCGCCGTGGCCTATGGTCTCGATAACGCCTCGGAAGGCGTCTATGCCGTGTATGACCTCGGCGGCGGGACCTTCGACATCTCCATCCTCAAGCTTTCGCGCGGCATCTTCGAAGTGCTGTCGACCAACGGCGACAGCGCGCTCGGTGGCGATGACTTCGATCACCGCCTGTACGCATGGGCATGCGAGAGCGCCGGCATCAAACCGGCCGACGAACGCGACGTACGCGCGCTGCTCAACGCAGCGCGCAGCGCCAAGGAAGCGCTGACGGACGGTGACACCGCGTCGATCCGCGCCACGCTGTCGTCCGGGGAAGACGTAGACGTCGAGATCTCGCGCGACACCTTCGAGCGCATCAGCGCCGATCTGGTCAAGCGCACGCTCGCGCCGGTGCGCAAGGCGCTGCGCGATGCCGACCTGCTGCCCGAAGACATCAAGGGCGTGGTGATGGTCGGTGGCGCCACGCGCATGCCGCAGATCCAGCGCGCTGTCGCGGACTACTTCCAGCGCGAGCCGCTCAACAACCTCGACCCGGATCGCGTCGTGGCCATGGGCGCCGCCATCCAGGCCAACGTGCTGGCCGGCAACCGCGCCGAAGGCGAGGACTGGCTACTGCTCGACGTCATCCCGCTGTCGCTGGGTATCGAAACCATGGGCGGACTGGTCGAGCGCATCGTGCCGCGCAACGCCACGCTGCCGATTGCGCGGGCACAGGAGTTCACCACCTTCAAGGACGGCCAGACCGCCATGGCCATTCACGTCGTGCAGGGTGAGCGCGAACTGGTGGCGGATTGCCGCTCGCTGGCGCGTTTCGAGTTGCGCGGCATTCCGCCGATGGCCGCCGGTGC
>JAJLLM010000114.1:0-5235 GCA_033837965.1 Pseudazoarcus pumilus | reverse complement strand
AGTGCGGCGAGGATGCCCATCGGCACGATCAGGATCACCGCCAGCGGCAGGCGCAGGCTCTCGTACTGCGCGGCGAGCACCAGGAACACCAGCAGCACCGACAGCGGGAAGACCCAGATGCCCGCATTGCCGGCGAGGATCTTCTGGTAGGTGAGGTCCGTCCATTCAAAGCGGATGCCACGCGGCAGGGTCTCGTTGGCCACGCGTTCCACCGCCGCTTCGGCCTGACTGGACGAATAGCCCGGTGCCGGCCCGCCGTTGATGTCGGCCGAGGTGTAGCCGTTGTAGCGCACCACCATCTCCGGCCCGAAGCCCGGCGTGACGCGCACCAGCGACGACAGCGGCACCATGTCGCCATTGGCGTTGCGCGTCTTGAGCAGACCGATGTCCTCGGGGCGGTCGCGGAACTCGGCATCCGCCTGGGCACGCACCTGATACACGCGGCCGAAGCGGTTGAAGTCGTTCACGTACAGCGAGCCCAGATAGACCTGCATGGTGTCGAACACCTCGGTCACCGGCACGCCGAGCTGGCGCGCCTTGACGCGGTCCAGATCGACGTCGAGCTGCGGGACGTTCACCTGATAGTTGGTGAACATCGGCCCCAGTTCGGGCGCCTGCTGCGCCGCGGCGAGGAAGGCCTGCGTGGCCGCCTCCAGTTCCGCGTAGCCCATGGCGCCACGGTCCTGAATCTGCAGCTTGAAGCCGCCCATGGTGCCCAGCCCCATCACCGGCGGCGGCGGGAACACGGCGATGAAGGCCTCCTGGATGCCGGCGTACTGCGCGTTGAGCGCTCCGGCGATTTCGTTGGCCGACATGCCGGCGCCCTTGCGCTCGGAGAACGGCTTGAGCGTGGCGAACACGATGCCGGCGCTGGAGCTGTTGGTGAAGCCGTTGATGGACAGGCCGGGGAAGGCCACGGCACTTTCCACGCCCGGATGCTGCAGCGTGATGTCGCCCATCTGGCGGATCACCGCGTCGGTACGGTCGAGCGAGGCACCCGGCGGCAGCTGCGCAAAGCCGATCAGGTACTGCTTGTCCTGCGCCGGCACGAAGCCGCCCGGCAGGATGTAGGCCAGCCCGGCGGTGGCCGTCAGCAGCAGCGCATACACCGTCATGCTGCGGCCCTTGCGCGCGATCACGCCGGTGACGCCGCGACCGTAGCTCTCCGAGGCACGCCCGAAGAAGCGGTTGAAGCGCGCGAAGAAGCCGCCGAAGACGCGGTTCATGCCGCGCGTCAACGCGTCGGGCGGGGCATCGTGGCTGCGCAACAGCATGGCGGACAGCGCCGGCGACAGGGTCAGCGAGTTGAAGGCCGAGATCACCGTCGAGATGGCGATGGTCATGGCGAACTGCTTGTAGAACTGCCCGGTCAGGCCGGTCATGAAGGCCAGCGGCACGAACACGGCGACCAGCGTCAGGCTGATGGCGATGATCGGCCCGCTGACTTCGCGCATGGCGCGGTAGGTGGCGTCGCGTGGACTGAGTCCGGCCTCGATGTTGCGCTCGACGTTCTCGACGACGACGATGGCGTCATCCACCACGATGCCGATGGCCAACACCATGCCGAACAGCGACAGCGCGTTGATCGAGTAGCCGAACATGTGCATCAGCGAGAAGGTGCCGATGATGGACACCGGCACCGCCAGCAGCGGAATGATGGATGCGCGCCAGGTCTGCAGGAAGATGATCACCACCAGCACCACCAGCGCGACCGCTTCGAGCAGCGTCAGGATCACCGCCTTGATGCTGGCGCGCACGAACTGCGTGGGGTCGTAGACGATGCGGTATTCGATGGACGAGGGAAAATCGCGCGCCAGTTCTTCCATGGCCGTGCGCACGCGGTCGGACACTGCCAGCGCGTTGGCGTCCGGCGTCTGGAAGATGGGAATGGCGACCGCCGGCTTGTTGTCGAGCAGCGAGCGCAGGCCGTACTCGGACGCCGCCAGCTCGATGCGCGCGACGTCGCCGAGGCGCGTGACGGCGCCGTTGGGCGCGGTCTTGAGGATGATGTCGGCGAATTCCTCTTCGGTCTGCAGGCGGCCGCGGGTGTTCACGGACAACTGCAAGGGCACGTCCGACGGGCTCGGCGAAGCGCCGATCACACCGGCCGCGACCTGCACGTTCTGTTCGCGGATGGCGGCCACCACGTCGCTCGCGGTCAGCTCGCGCTGCGCGACCTTGGTGGGGTCCAGCCACACCCGCATGGCGTAGTCGCCAGAACCGAACAGACGCACCTCGCCCACGCCTTCAAGCCGCGCCAGCCGGTCCTTGACGTTGATGACCGCGTAGTTGCGCAGATAGGTCATGTCATAGCGGTCGTCCGGCGAGGTGAGGTGCACCACCATGGTCATGGTGGGCGAGCTCTTGGCCGTGGTCACGCCGAGGCGCTGCACGTCTTCGGGCAGGCGCGGCATGGCCTGCGCGACACGGTTCTGCACCAGCTGCTGGGCCTTGTCAGGGTCCATGCCGAGGTTGAAGTGCACGGTCACCGCGAGGTTGCCGTCGCTGTTGGCCTGCGACTGCATGTACAGCATGTTCTCGACGCCGTTGATGGCCTCTTCGAGCGGCGCAGCCACCGTTTCGGCAATCACCTTGGGGTTGGCGCCGGGGAATTGCGCCCGCACCACCACCGACGGCGGCACGACCTCGGGGTACTCCGAGATCGGCAACTGGAACATCGAGATCGCGCCGGCCAGCACGATCAAGATCGACAGCACACCCGCGAAGATCGGGCGGTCGATGAAGAACTTGGAGATGTTCATGTGCGGATGCGCCCTTCATCCGAACCGGCCACCTTGCCGGTGGCCGACTTCGGCGCGGCCGGTGCAGCGGCGGTCCCGCCCATGGGCACATCCTGCGGCGCCACCAGCGCGCCGGGACGCACACGGTGCAGGCCGTTGACGACGATGCGCTCGCCCTCTTCCAGCCCGCTTTCGATCACGCGCAGGCCGTCGATGAACGGACCGGGCTGCACCTCGCGGTAATGCACGCGGCCTTCGGCATCGACGACCAGCACGAAACGCTTGTTCTGGTCGGTGCCGATGGCGCGCTCGTCCACCAGCGTGGCGACACGCTCCTCGGCACCGCCCAGACGCACGCGGGCGTACAGGCCGGGCAGCAGCATGCCGTCGGCGTTGTCGAAGACGGCGCGCACGCGGATGGTGCCGGAGGTCGGATCGAGGCGGTTGTCCACCGAATCCACCAGACCGACGCGCGGGTAGCCCTCCTCGTCGGCCAGCCCCAGCAGCACCGGAATGCGGCTGCCGCGCACCAGCGCGCCGTGAATGTGCTGCAGGTAGCTCTGTTCGTCGACCTCGAAGGAGGCGTACAGCGTGGCCACCGAAACCAGCGTGGTCAGCGGCGCCGAAGCCGTGCCGGCCGACACCAGGTTGCCCAGCGTGACTTCGGCACGCGACACGCGGCCGGCCACCGGCGCGGTGATGCGGGTGTGCGACAAGTCCAGCCGTGCCGCAGTGCGCTCGGCGCGCGCCGCCTGCAGCTCGGCAGCGGCCTCGCGGGCGGCATTCACGCGCTGGTCGTGGTCGCGCCGCGCAATGGCGTTGTCGGCGATCAGGCGCTTGCTGCGCTCCAGCTCGGAAGCGGTATAGGCGGCGCGCGCTTCGGCGGCGGTGACGCGCGCCTCGGCACGCACCACCGCCGCTTCGTAGGGGCGCGGATCGATGGTGAACAGCGGCGCGCCGGCCTCGACCAGTGCGCCGTCGCGGAAATGCACCTCGGTGATGGTGCCGGACACCTGCGGGCGGATGGCCACATGGTCGACGGCTTCAAGCCGGCCGGAATAATCCTGCCAGTCGATGATGCCGCGATGCACCACGGTGGCCACATCCACCGGCGTGGCCTGCTGGACGGCGCCGGCGGCCGGGTCTGCGACCGCGTGGGCGCGGAAGGTGCCGACCGCCGCCGCAGCGGCAATGCCGGCAGCCGCCAGCGCAATGACAAGACGCTTGCGTGTGAATGACATGTCGTTGGTCCCTGATGATGAATTCGGAATGCGCCGCCATGACGGCGGGGTCGGCGGCAATGTTGAGTCTTTTAGTCGGTTAAATAAATACTGATGATTTGGTAACACTGTTCGCCATGCGCGAACAATTGGCGCAGAATGTCACGCACCCGCAAGGCTCAGGCACCTCGCCAGCCAGCGGCACGACTTCAGCGGAGGCCCGTCCATGGACCGATTCCAGGCAATGCAGGTGTTCACACGGGTGGTGGAAGCGAACAGCTTCACGCAGGCCGCCGACATGCTCGGCATGCCGCGCGCCACCGTCACCACCACCATCCAGTCACTCGAGAAGCGCCTCAAGGTGCGTCTGCTCAACCGCACCACGCGCAAGATCAGCCTGACGCCGGACGGCGCCGCCTATTACGAACGCTGTCTGCGCATCTTGGCCGACGTGGAAGAGGCGGAGGCGAGCTTCACCGACGGCGGACGCGGACCGGCCGGGCGGCTGCGCATCGACGTGCCGCCGTCCATCGGGCGGCTGATCCTGATCCCCATGCTGTGTGAGTTCCGCAGCAAATACCCCGGCATCGAGCTGGTGGTCGGCATGACCGACCGGCCGGTGGACATGGTGCAGGAGGCCGTCGACTGCGTGATCCGCATCGGCGAGCTGAAGGACCCGAACATGGTGGCGCGACGCATCGGCACGATGGAGTTCATCACCTGTGCCGCGCCGCACTACCTCGATACGTACGACGAGCCGAAGAGCATTGCGGAGCTCGCCGGACACAAAGCGGTGAACTACTTTGCCTCACGCACGGGGCAGGTGTTCGACTGGGATTTCGTCGTCGACGGCGAGGCGGTCGCAGTGAAGATGAACGGAGTCGTGGCCGTGAACGACAGCGACGCCTACGTCGACTGCGGTCTGCAGGGCTTCGGCATGCTGCAGGTGCCGCGCTTCATGGTGCAGGATCACCTCCAGTCGGGCGCACTCGTCGAAATCCTGCCGCAGTGGAAACCGGCGCCGATGCCGATGTCGGTGGTGTATCTGCAGAACCGCCACCTGTCGCCGAAGGTACGCGCTTTCGTGGACTGGGTCAGCGAGTTGTTCATGCACTGTCCGTTGATGGGCGGCAGCCACCAGGGCGACCCGGAAGCCTGCCGCTTCGCCGCCAGCCGCGCACCGGGACGCGGCTCCTTCACCGTGCGTGATTTCGTCGACCAGCACAACACGGCCGAAAGCCTGCTCTGAGGCCGGCTTTCAGTCCAGCCCACCC
>JAJLLM010000113.1:0-16054 GCA_033837965.1 Pseudazoarcus pumilus | reverse complement strand
GCTGTTTCCGCCGCCCGAGCCGGAACAGCCGTGCATCCGCTGCGGCGCCTGCGCCGAGGCCTGCCCGGCCGATCTGCAGCCTTTCGAGCTGTACTGGTTCTCGCGCTCGCGCAACTTCGGCAAGGCGCAGGAATACCACCTCTTCGACTGCATCGAATGCGGCTGCTGCGCCTATGTATGCCCGTCGCACATTCCGCTGGTGGATTACTACCGCTTTGCCAAGAGCGAGATCTGGGCGCGCGAGCGTGACAGCCGCGCGGCTGATCAGGCGCGTGACCGCTTCGAATTCCGCAATTACCGCCAAGAACGCGAGAAGGCTGAAAAGGCCGCCAAGCTCGCCGCGAAGGCTGCCGAGACCAAGGCCAAGCTGGCTGCAGCCGGCAACGACGCCCCTGCTCCCGCCAGTGCCGAGGACGACCCCAAGAAGGCCCTCGTGGCAGCCGCTCTGGCGCGAGCAAAGGCCCAGAAGGCCGAGGTCGAGGCGCGCAATACCGACAACCTGCCGGCCGAAACCGCCGCCGAGATTGCCGAGATCGATGCGCGCCGCAAGGCCGCCGGCATGGAGGCTACGGCGCCGGAAGCGCCCGCCGGGACGCCTGCCGCGCCGCCGCCCGACAGCGACGAGGCCAAGAAGGCCCGCATCGCCGCCGCGTTCGAAAAGGCCGCACAGCGCAAGGCCGCGCGGGAGCAGGAAGAACAATGATCCATTCTCCCTATATCCGCAGCAACGCCAGCGTGCAGCGCGTCATGGCCAGGGTGCTGCTGGCGCTCCTGCCGGGCGTGGCGATCTACGTCTGGCAGATCGGTGCCGGCATCATGGTCAATCTGGCCATCGCCTCGCTGGTGGCGGTTCTCGCCGAAGCCGCGGTGCTCAAGCTGCGCCGTCGTCCGCTGCTGCCGACCGTCACGGACCTCTCGGCCGTCGTCACGGCCTGGCTGATGGTGCTGTGCTTTCCGCCCATCGTGCCGTGGTGGCTGACGGCCATGGGCGCCCTGATTGCCATCGTCGCGGTCAAGCACCTCTATGGCGGGCTGGGCCAGAACCCCTTCAATCCGGCGATGGTGGCCTACTGCGTGATGATCGTGGCCTACCCATCGCTGATGTCGCAATGGCCGCCGGCCGGCAGCCTCGGCTTCGAGGAACAACTCGCGCTGATCCTCGGCGGCAGCCGCGATCTGGATGCCATTACCGGCGCCACCGTGCTGGACGCCTTGCGCACCGGTCTGCGCGTGGCCGATGCCACGGTTGCCGGCGTGATGCAGCGCGAGGCATTCGGCCTGTTCGGTGGACGCGGCTGGGAATGGATCGGCCTGGGCTATCTGGCGGGTGGCCTGTGGCTGCTGCAGCAGCGCATCATCAGCTGGCACATGCCGGCCGCCTTCCTGGCTGCGCTGGCCCTCATCGCCACTGCATTCTGGGCGATTGATCCGACGCGCTTCGCCGACCCGCTGTTCCACCTCGCCAGCGGCGGCGCCCTGCTCGCGGCCTTCTTCATCGTCACCGATCCGGTATCGGGGGCGACCACGCCGCGCGGCAAGCTCATCTTCGCGGCCGGCATTGCGGTCATCGCCTATCTGATCCGCGGCTTCGGCGCCTTCCCGGAAGGCATCGCCTTCGGCGTGCTGCTGATGAACATGTGCGTGCCGCTGATCGACATGAAGACCCAGCCGGCGGTGTTCGGACACAAGAACGGAGGCGGCAAGTGAGCCACGAAGAACGCTACGGCGCCACTCGCACGGCCATCCGCACCGCCGGCATCATGCTGGTGTTCACGATCGCCTTCACGGCCATGATGTCGCTCACCTACAAGGCCACCGCACCGACCATTGCCGCATCGCAGCAGGCCGAGAAGATGCGCCTGATCGACGAGATCCTGCCGCGCGGCAGCTACGACAACGATCTGCTGGCCGACTTCTTGAACCTCGGGTCCGTCGCCGCACTCGGACTGGAACGTGGCGGTACGGCCTGGCGCGCACGTCGCAGTGGCGAGCCGGTGGCAGTGGTCGTGGAGGCCGTGGCACCCGATGGCTACGCCGGACGCATCCAGCTGGCCGTGGCGGTCACGGCCGATGGCCGCGTCTCGGGCGTGCGCGTGACGGCGCACGGCGAAACACCGGGTCTGGGTGACTACATCGACCCGAAGAAGGACCGCAAGCGTGACCAGCCGTGGATCTCGCAGTTTTCCGGCAAGAGCAGCGAGGAAGTCCCGCTGGAGCGCTGGAAGGTCGGCCGCGATGGCGGCGACTTCGATTACCGCATCGGTGCGACCATCAGTGCGCGCGCCGTGACGGACGCCACCGGCCGTGCGCTGGCCTGGGTGGTGGCCAACCGTGAGCGCCTGTTCGACGCAGCCGCCGGCAGCACGCTCTGAGCAAGGAAACCGACATGGACTGGCAACGATTTCGCGAAACCAGCTACAACGGCCTGTGGAAGCAGAACCCCGGCCTGGTGCAACTGCTCGGCCTGTGCCCGATCCTGGCGGTCAGCACGACCCTGGTGAATGCGGTCAGCCTCGGGCTGGCCACCGTACTGGTGATGGCCGTGGCCAACCTCGCCATCGCGGGGCTGCGCAACTTCATCCCCTACGAGATCCGCATTCCGGTCTTCATCCTCGTCATCGCGGCACTGGTGACGATGGTCGATCTGTCCTTCAACGCGTGGTTCCATGAGCTGTATCTGGTGCTTGGCATCTTCATCCCGCTGATCGTCACGAACTGCATCGTGCTGGCACGCGTGGAAGCCTATGCCGCAAAGAACGACGCCATTTCCTCGACCATCGACGGCGTCATGATGGGTCTCGGGCTGGTGTGGGTGCTCGCCGTGCTCGGCGGCGCGCGCGAGCTGATCGGCACCGGAACGCTGTTCTCCGGCATCGACATGATCATTCCCTCCCTCTCGCACATCCAGGTTTTCGGCGAGGACTACACCGGCTTTCTCGTCACCATCCTGCCGCCCGGTGCCTTCTTCACGCTGGGCTGCCTGATCGCGCTGTTCAACTGGATCAACGCACGCGCCTCCGCGCGCCGGCCCAAGCCGGCCACACCGGTGCGCAACGAGGACGAGGCAGACGCGCCCGAGCCCGCCGCGAGCTGATGAAGCGCGACGCCATCCGCGAGTTCTTCCGGCGTCTCGCCGCAGCCAACCCCGAGCCGACCACCGAACTGGAATACGGCTCGCCCTTCCAGTTGCTGGTGGCGGTGGTGCTGTCCGCACAGGCCACCGACCGCAGCGTCAACATCTGCACGCGCAAGCTGTTCGCGCTGGCCCCGACGCCTGAAGACATCCTGACACTCGGCGAGGAAGGCGTGGCCGGGTGCATTCGCACCATCGGCCTGTTCCGCAACAAGGCAAAGAACACCGTGGCGCTGTCGCGCCTGCTGCTGGAACGTCATGGCGGCGAGGTGCCGCACGACCGCGCCGCGCTGGAAGCCCTGCCCGGTGTCGGCCGCAAGACCGCCAACGTGGTCCTCAACACCATCTTCGGCGACCCGGTGATGGCCGTGGATACCCACATCTTCCGCCTCTCCAATCGCACCGGACTGGCACCCGGCAAGGACGTACGTGCCGTCGAGGACGCGCTGATGCGCCGCATCCCGAAGGAGTACCTGAAGGACGCCCACCACTGGCTGATCCTGCACGGACGCTATGTGTGCACGGCGCGCAAGCCCGCCTGCGGCGCCTGTATCGTGCGCGATCTGTGCGACTTCCGCGACAAGGTGTATTGAGCCGGCCTGCGCCATGCCGGCGTCACGCATTCCGCGGTAGCATGCGCACTCAGTCCATCTCTGCGGGAGCCCGCACATGACCACCTGGATCGTCCTCGCCCTCATCGTCGCGCTGATCGTCTATGTCATTGCGATCTACAACGGGCTTGTCGCCTTGCGCAATCGCGTGCGCAATGCCTTCTCGCAGATCGACGTGCAGTTGCAGCGTCGCTACGACCTGATCCCCAACCTGGTCGAAACCGCCAAGGCCTACATGAAGCACGAGCGCGACACGCTCGAAGCCGTGATCCAGGCCCGCAATACGGCCAAGGCGGCGGCCGGAAACGCCCAGAGCGACCCGTCCGACGGCGGTGCGATGCGCGCCCTGATCGGTGCCGAAGCCACGCTGGGCGGCGTACTCGGCCGCTTCTTCGCACTCGCCGAGGCCTATCCGGATCTGAAGGCCAACCAGAACATGGCGCAGTTGCAGGAAGAACTGGCCAGCACCGAGAACCGCATCGCCTTCGCCCGTCAGGCCTACAACGACTCGGTGATGTCCTACAACATCAAGCGCGAGTCCTTCCCTGACGGCATCGTCGCCAATACTTTCGGCTTCCGTCACGCCCAGCAGTGGCAGATGGAAAAGCTCGAAGCGCGTGAGAACGTGCAGGTGAACTTCGGCTCCTGACGCTCGTGGATTTCTTTTCGGCCCAGGATCACGCCCGACGCAGTTCGCGCTGGCTGCTGCTGTGGTTCGCGCTGGCGGTCGTCGGCATCATCGGCGTGGTCTATGTCACCACCGCGCTGAGCCTGCATTTCTTCACCAATGACCCCTTCAACCCGACTTCGCCATGGAGCCCGGAACTGTTCATCGGCGTGCTGCTGAGCGTCGGCGGGCTGATTGCCGGCGGGTCGGCCTGGAAGATTGCGGTGCTGGCGCGCAGTGGTGGCGCGCGCATTGCGGAGGAGCTGGGTGGAAGGCTGGTTGAACGCTCGACCACGCACCCGCTGGAACGCCGGCTGGTCAATGTCGTCGAGGAAATGGCCATTGCATCAGGCATTCCTGCCCCGCCGGTGTACGTGCTCGACGCCGAAGGCGGCATCAACGCCTTCGCCGCCGGCGCCAGCCCCAACGAAGCCGTCGTGGCGGTCACGCGCGGTACGCTCGAACAGCTCTCGCGCGACGAGCTGCAGGGCGTCATCGCGCACGAGTTCAGTCATATCCTCAACGGGGACATGCGGCTCAACCTGCGTCTGGTGGGAGTACTGCACGGCATCCTGCTGCTGACGCTGGCCGGACGCACCCTGATGCGCGGTGCGCGCGGCGGGGGTCGCAACGGCGGCGCCTTTGCCATCAGCGGCCTGGTACTGGTGGTCGCCGGATATATCGGCACGCTGTGCGGCAAGATCATCAAGGCCGGCGTGTCACGCCAGCGCGAATATCTGGCCGACGCCTCGGCGGTCCAGTTCACGCGAAATCCGTCCGGCATTGCCGGCGCACTCGCGCGCATCGCCGACGTCGGTTCCGGCGTCGAGCACCCGCGGGCCGAAGAGGCCAGCCACATGTTCTTCGGCACCGGTGCGCGTTTCTCCAAGATGCTGGCCACCCACCCGCCCATCGACGAACGCATCCGCCGCATCGACCCGGTATTCCGCACGCGCAAGCGCATCCAGGAACGCGCCGCGGCAAGCCGCGACGAATCGGCTGCGTCGTCAGAAGGAATCGCAGGGCTGAGCGCGAGCACGGTCGGCGCCAGCGTGGGCTCGGTCAGTCCGCAGGACGTGCTCGCCGGCAGCGCGCTCATCGCTGGCCTGCCGGACGGCCTGCTGGACACGCTGCACAGCCCTCACGGCGCCCGCGCCACGATGTTCGCGCTGCTGCTCTCGCGCACCGACGAGATCCGCCGGCAACAACTCACGGCCATCAGCGAACGACTCGGCGAAGAAGCGGCATCGCAGTGCGAAAAGGTCACCGCCACGCTGGTCCGCCTGCCTGCCGGCGAGCGCCTGCCCCTGCTGGATCTTGCCCTGCCGGCCTTGCGCGAATTCCGCCCGCCGGACCGTCAGGTGTTGGTTGAGCTGGCCGACACGCTGATCCGCGCTGACGGCCGCACCTCGCCGTTCGAGTATGTTGCACGCCGCCTGCTCAAGGCAGCACTGTTGCCGCCGGCGGCCTCACACGGCGCAGCCCCCAGCCCGGCCGCGCTGCGCGAGGGCACATATGCCCTGCTCGCCCTGCTGGCGCGAGCCGGCCATGCCGACGCAGCGCAGGCACGAGCGGCTTTCGAGGCAGCCCGCGTGCGGACCCCCTTCGACACGCCGGCGGAATTCGACGAGCAGACTGCACGCCTGCCCACCGAGGACCTGGATCGCGTACTGGACGCGCTGGCCGCCACGCAACCCCTCTTCCGCCGCAAGCTGGTAGAGGCCTGCGCCACTGCCGTACTGCATGACGCACACGTCACGCCGAGTGAGCTCGAACTGCTGCGCGCGATCTGTCAGGCGCTCGACTGCCCCCTGCCCCTGCTGCTCGGCCAGACGTCCACATGAAAACGCCGCACCCACCTTGCGGCGGCGTGCGGCGTATCGCCGGGCAGCAATGCCTCAGCGCTTGAGCTTCAGACCACTCTGCGACGCGTAATACGCCGCGAGATCCTGCATGTCCTGTTTGCTCAGATTGGCGACCTGTCCCGACATGATGGGATCCTCACGGTTGCCGAGCTTGTAGTCGAGCAGGGCGCGATAGAGGTATTCCTCCACCTGCCCGCCGATGTTCGGAAAGGCCGGCGCCGGGCTCATTCCGGTCGGGCCGTGACAGGCTGCGCAGGTCGTGGACAAGGTCTTGCCACGCGCGGCATCGCCGGCATGTGCAGGGATCGAAACGGCGAGCACCAGGGCCGCCAGGCAGGAAACTTTGCCGAAAGCCTTCATCGTCTCACTTCTCCGGTTGGGCATAGTAGGCCGCGAGATCGGCCATGTCCTGATCGCTCAGACTGCGGGCGATCGCCACCATGCTGGGATGCTTGCGCGTGCCGTCACGGTAGGCCTTGAGGGCCTTGACGATGTAATCGGCATGCTGTCCGCCCAGCAGCGGCACCGGATAGACTTCCGGATAGGCCGTGCGGTAACCCGGAATGCCATGGCAGCCCTGGCACATCGAGAGCTTGTCCTGCGCGGCCTCCGGATTGCCTTCGGTCGCGGCGGCTGAACCACAGGCCAGCGCGAACCCCACGGCAATCAAAATGCGTTTCCCCACCATATGATCTCCCTCTGTTGTGGATTGATTCTTATTGGTGCCCTGCTTTTCTTCTCTCTCGTTCTTCTCTTATGCAACCCCCTGATGCGTCTGGATGATACGTCGCGGGCAAGAGCGTTTGCAAACGATTGTTGCCTGCATTCCACATCCATGGCCGATTTGCGGAAATGCCACGGGAAGCCTGAAGAATCCGTCGCTTGCGACGCATCGGAGGGTTTCCGCGGATAGGTTTGTATACACTGCCTACGTGTTCCGCTAGGCAGCCCCAGCGCATGTTCAGACGCCTGTTCGAATGGTTTCGCGGAGCCCCTGCAACGCCCGCGAAGCCCGGTATCGAAGACCTCAACCGCCACGCGCCCTTGCGCGACGCGGTGACGGAAGCGTCGTCCGCCCCGGGCACTACCGCCTCCACCTTGCTGTGCCGTGAAGCCCTGCTCGGGCGCGACCAGCGCATCGCCGGCTACCGCTTCATGCTGCGCGAAAGCACGCGCAACCGCATCCGGCGCAGCAGCCGCATCGTGCATCATGTCTATGCCGAGGTGCTCACCGGCAGCCTCGTGCAGGCCGACGTCCCGCGCTTGCTGGGGCACCGCAGTGCCGTGGTCGAACTGCCGGACTCGTTCCTGGCGCATGACAGCGTGCGTCGCCTGCCGGCCGGAAACACGGTGCTGGCGCTCGAACGCATTGCCGGAGAGCCGCTGCCCGATGCCGCCATCCTCCTGCCGCAGATCGAGTCGCTGCGCAGCGCCGGCTATCGCATTGCCCTGCATGCACGCACCGCCGGGGACATCCCCGCACACCTGCTGCCGGTTCTGGACCTCGTCATCACTGACAGCGCGGGCTGCGACCCCGAAGGCGTGCGAACCTTGTTCGCCTCATTGCAACGCGAACAACGCGCACCGGGCGTGCTGGCGCTTAACCTCGACAGCCTCGACGACTTCCACTTCTTTCATGCACTCGGCGCGCAATGGTTTCATGGCCCGTTCATCACGCGCCGCGAGGAATGGACGGCCCGCGCCCTCGATGCCGATGTCGCCAACGCGAGGCCGCTGCTCGAAGCCTTGCGCAGCGACGAGGACAACCCGCACATCGTGACTCTGCTCAAGCGCAATGCGGCCATTGCGCTGCGCATGCTGCGCTACGCCAATTCGGCAGCCGGCGGATTGCCGCGCGAAGTGCATTCCATCGAAGATGCCCTGCATCTGGTCGGACGCAAGCGCCTGACACGCTGGGTGATGATGGCGGTGTTCTCCGGCAGCACGCCGAGCGGGCGCTCGCATGCCGCGATGGAATCGGCGCTGGTGCGGGCGCGCATGATGGAACTGCTCGGCGAAGCATCCGGGCGGGACGGCGAAACGCTCTTTCTGGTCGGCCTGCTGTCGCTCGTCGACGTGGTCATGCAGGTGGAGTTGCGCAGTGCGCTCGATGCGCTGGCGGTGGCCGACGACATTCGCGCCGCGGTGCTGCAGGACGACGGTCCGCATGCACGTCTGCTCGATCTGGCGATTGCCTGGGAACGAGGCGATACCGAGGCCATCGGCGATCTTGCCAGCGCATGCGAGCTGAGCACCGAAGACGCAGCAGAGGCCTACATGCAGGCGCTGTGGTGGGCGCTCGACGTCAATCCCTGAACACGCACGGGCGTCACTCGGTGAAGGGCAGCGGCTGCATGCCGAAGCCCTCGTCCATGGCCTTGATCTGCCGCAACAGCACGTCCAGGTCGCCCTGCAGGCGCTTCAGGTCATCCACGGCCAGCGTGCGCAGTGCCTCCGGCAACACTCCCCGCGCCGGGGAAGGTGCCATCGCCAGCAGGTCGGCTCCCTTGTCGGTCAGGTACAGACGCACCACGCGCTGATCGGCAGGGGTGCGTTCCTTGCGCACCAGCCCCTCGGTCTCAAGCCGGTCGATCATGTTCGACGCGGTGGACTGATGCAGCGCCATCAGATTGGCCAGTTCTCCCACGCGCAGGCCGGCCTGTTCGGACAACTCCTGCAGCGCCCACAGCTGCGCGCCGGTGACGCCGCTCTGGCGCTCGATCCATTGCGAATGACGCTGCGCGGTGCGGATCAGCACACGGAAGCGCTGCAACACCGAGAGAGGCGAGACGCCGCCCGGCGTCGCGGGAATGGCGTCACCGCTTGAGGACGCGCTTTTGCGTGGCATGAATGACACTCCGAAGGCTGGACTGGACTTGAAATGCCGCACGCGCGTTGCGCCCTGCGGCATTCCGCGTATCGTAACGTCTAAGCCGCACGTCCGCATCGTCGCCCGTAGCCGGAACACGCTTCCCGATGAAACAGCTTCGCATCACCTCGACCCGCGCATGGCGCCACTTCCGGCGCGGCGGTCTGCGTTATGCGATGCCTTGGCTGTCACTGCACCGCTGGCGTCAGCGTCTGCTGCTGGTGTTCGGCGCCCTCTTCGCCGGCCTGATCTGCATCCTCTTCGCCATCGGCGCCGAACTGGCCATCGCCATTCACCGTGAGGTCATGGACGAGCGCCCGTGGCTCACGCTGATCGTCGCCCCCGCCGGCTTCGCGCTGCTGGTGTGGATTGCCCGCACCTTCATTCCCGGCACACTGGGCAGCGGCATTCCGCAGGCCATCGCCGCCTCCCTCACCGACAATCGCGGCATCCGCCGCAAGCTGCTGTCCATCCGCATCGCCATCGCCAAGGTCTTCCTGACCCTCGGCGCGCTGCTGTGCGGAGCATCCGTGGGCCGCGAGGGCCCTTCGGTGCAGATCGGCGCTTCGGTCATGCATGCGCTGTACGGGCGGCGGCGCAAGAACCGCATTGCTTCGAGCCGCGACCTGATCGTGGCCGGCAGCGGTGCCGGCGTGGCGGCGGCCTTCAACACACCGCTCGGCGGCATCATGTTCGCCATCGAGGAGATGTGCCGCTACCGCGCCTTCCAGGCCAACAACACCACGCTCACCAGCGTGATCTTCGCCGGTCTGATGTCGCTCGCGGTACTCGGCGGCTACACCTATTTCGGCTCCACCCCGGCCACGCTGCAATGGCCTGCCGGCATCTGGCCGATCATTCTGTGCGGGCTCTTTGGCGGGCTCTTCGGTGGTCTCTTCAGTCGCATCCTGATCGCCTCTTCGCGAGGCCTGCCGGGCACACTGGGGGCGTTCTCCGCGCAGCGGCCGGTGCTCTTTGCGGCTGGTTGCGGGCTGGCGACGGCGCTGGTCGGCCTGGCCACCGGCGGGCTGACCTACGGCACCGGCTATGACGAAACCAAGGCCGCGCTGGAAGGCTCCACGCCGCTGCCGATGTACTTTCTGCTCGCCAAGATGTTCGTCATCTGGCTGGTCTTCGTCAGCCGCATTCCGGGCGGCATCTTCGCGCCGGCGGTGGCGGTGGGCGCGGGTCTGGGGGCCAACGTGGCGTGGTTCCTGCCGCCCGAGCAGGCCTCGGCCATCCTTGCGCTGGGCATGGTGGCGTTCCTGTCGGCCATGACGCAGACACCGATCACGTCCTTCGTCATCGTCATGGAGATGACCGACAACCACCACATGCTGCTGCCGCTGATGGCCACTTCGGTGATCGCCCACGCCATCGCGCGCACGGTGTCGCCGGTGCCGCTGTATCAAGCGCTGGCCTATCCGCTGCTGCGCCGCACCGAAGCCGAAGTACGCCGCGAGCATGCCCCACCCCCGACAACACCGGCGCCCGATACGGCCGCCGACGCTCCACCCGCCCCCCCGGAGCCGACCGAGCCGCACAAATGAACAAGGCCGCTTGCGCGGCCTTGTCGGTTTCGGGCGGGATCAGTTACCGCTCATCGCCAGCATCAGCTGGTTGATCCGTTTGACGAAGGTCGCCGGGTCATCCAGCGCACCGCCTTCAGCCAGCAGCGCCTGATCGAACAGCACGGCCGCCCAGTCGTCGAAATTCGCCTCTTCGTACTTCAGCCGCAACACTGCCGGGTGCGTCGGATTGATCTCGAGAATGGGTTTGGACATCGGCGCGTTCTGACCCGCGGCCTTCAGGATGCGCGCGAGGTTCATGCCGACATCGTGCTCGTCGGCAACCAGGCAGGCCGGCGAATCCGTCAGCCGGTGCGTCACGCGCACTTCCTTCACGCGCTCGGCGAGGCTCGCCTGCATCTTCTCCAGCAGCTCCTTGAACTCGTCGGCGGCCTTCTCGACTTCCTTCTTCTCTTCCTCGTTCTCGAGTTCGCCAAGATCCAGCCCGCCCTTGGCGACCGACACCAGCGCCTTGCCGTCGAACTCGGTGAGGTTGCCCGTCACCCACTCATCCACGCGGTCGGACAGCAGCAGCACCTCGATGCCCTTCTTGCGGAAGATTTCGAGATGCGGGCTGTTCTTCGCCGCGTTGAAGCTCTCGGCGGTGACGTAGTAGATCTTGTCCTGCCCTTCCTTCATGCGGCCGATGTAGTCGGCCAGCGAAACCGTCTCGTCCGCCGTATCGGCCTGCGTGGAGGCAAAGCGCAGCAGGCCGGCGATCTTGTCCTTGTTGGCGGGGTCCTCGCCCACACCTTCCTTCAGGACCTTGCCGAATTCCTTCCAGAAGCTCGCGTACTTTTCCTTGTCGGCTGCCTCGTCGCTGGTGGCGAGGTCTTCGAGCAAGCCCAGCACGCGCTTGGTGCAGCCGGCGCGGATGGTGTCGATGTCCTTGCTCTCCTGCAGGATCTCGCGCGACACGTTGAGCGGCAGGTCGGCCGAATCGACCACGCCGCGCACGAAGCGCAGATAGGTCGGCATCAGCTTCTCGGCGTCATCCATGATGAACACGCGCTTCACGTACAGCTTGACGCCGTGACGGCTGTTACGGTCCCACAGGTCGAAGGGCGCGCGCTTGGGCACATACAGCAGCTGCGTGTACTCGTGGCGGCCCTCGACGCGGTTGTGCGTCCAGGCGAGCGGTTCGTCGTAGTCATGGCCGACGTGCTTGTAGAAGGCCTTGTAGTCGTCCTCGGTGATATCGCCCTTGGATTTCGCCCACAGCGCGCTGGCCTGGTTGACGGTCTCGTCCTCGTCGCGCACGACCTGCTCGTTCTTGTCCGCGTCCCATTCTTCCTTCTTCATCACGATGGGCTGGACGATGTGGTCGGAGTACTTGCGGATCAGGCTGCGCAACTGCCAACCGGACAGCAGGTCATCCTGATCCTCGCGCAGGTGCAGCGTGATGGTGGTGCCGCGGTCAGCCTTGTCGATGGCCTCGGTGGTGTACTGGCCTGCGGAATCGCCGGTCATCGAGCACTCCCAGCGCACGCCTTCGCTCGCCGGCAGCCCGGCACGACGCGTCTCGACGGTGACCTTGTCGGCCACGATAAAGGCCGAATAGAAACCGACGCCGAACTGGCCGATCAGGTTGGCATCCTTCTGGCGGTCACCGGTCAGCTTGCCGAAGAACTCCCTGGTGCCCGACTTCGCGATCGTGCCCAGGTGGGCCACCACCTCCTCGGCGCTCATGCCGATGCCGTTGTCGGCCACGGTGATGGTACGCGCGTCCTTGTCGAAGCCGACGCGGATCTTCAGGTCCGGATCACTCTCGAACAACGCAGCGTTGTCGAGCGCCTCGAAGCGCAGCTTGTCGCACGCATCCGAAGCGTTCGAAACCAGCTCGCGCAGGAAGATTTCGCGGTTGGAATACAGCGAGTGAATCATCAGGTGAAGCAGTTGCTTCACCTCTGCCTGGAAGGCGTGGGTCTGGGCGGTGGCGGTCTGGGTCATCCCGTCGGCTCCGTTGGTTGATGATGAACCCAGCCGATATGGGCCTCGGCGCCCCTGATTTCAAGCCCCCCATCACAACAATCCTTGTCATTAATTTCTGTCTTGACAGAAATTAATGACAAGCCTAGATTGCACTCATGGAACTCACACCGATCAGCCAGCGATTCATCCTCCACTGGGGCGAAATGGGGACCCGTTGGGGCGTCAATCGCACCATGGCGCAAATCCACGCCCTGCTCTTCCTCGCAGCCCGCCCGCTCAACGCCGAGGAGATCGCCGAAACGCTGTCGGTCGCCCGCTCGAACGTGAGTACCAGCCTCAAGGAACTGCAGAGCTGGAAGCTCGTGAAGATCGTCCATCAGCTCGGCGACCGGCGTGATCACTTCGAGACGTCCGGCGATGTGTGGGACCTCTTCCGCACCATCGTGCTCGAGCGCAAACGCCGGGAACTGGACCCGACAGTCGACACCCTGCGTGAGTGCGTAAACAGCGAAGACTTCGCCAACGAGGCTCCCGATGCCCAGCAACGCATCCGCTCCACCCTCGCCTTCATGGAGACCCTGTCCGGCTGGAGTGAAGAGATGATCCGGCTCGAAGCCGAGACGCTGATGAAGATCATGAACACCGGCGCGCGCATCCAGCAGTTCCTGCGCGGCAGCAAACAGGGCGGCTAGTGCCAGACCGGGCGGTAACACGCCCCTTTTTTTGAGAACAAATTTCTGTCTGTACAGAATTTACTGTCACAAAGGAGAGAATCATGTCGGCCGAACTCACCATCTACTACGACCACTCCTGCCCGTTGTGCCGTAACGAGATGACCATGCTTGCCGATCGCTGCCAACCCGGCCGGGTTCGGCTGGTGGACGCCAGCGCAGCGGATTTCGACAACGACACCGGCGTACCGACCGAGCTGCTGATGAAGCGCATCCACGCACGCAACGCAGCAGGTGAGCTGATTACCGGTATGGAAGTACTGCGCGCGGCCTATCGCTGTGCCGGCCTCGGCTGGGTCATGGCGCCGACGGCTTGGCCCGGCCTGCGCCCGGTATTCGACCGCCTGTATGTTCTCGTCGCCGACAACCGCTATCGCGCGCCTGCCTGGATCGTCCGTGCCTTCTCGCGCGGATCGGCGTGTCACAACGGCCAGTGCCGCCTCTGATTCCGGGAGAACAAAACATGTTGCTCAACACCTCCCAATACGCAGACCTCGCAATCGCCATCGCGCTGCCGCTACTCCTCAGCCAGACCCTCATCCTGATGCTGCACGGGGCGCTGCTCGACATCCTGACGGAACTCTGCGGCGGACTTGCCCACGCGCGCTTCTGGCTGCGCAGCGCCGCGATGCTTGCCGCGCTCGGCTCGGTAACCCTTGCTCTGATGTTCGGCGCAACCTCACTACGCGGGCTATTGATTGCCTCCCTATGCGGCAGCTTCATCTCCGTGGCCATGCTCAGCCGTGCGGTCTGGAAACGGCTACCGAAGAACGCCAACGATGGAGGCGAATCATGCGCATCCTGATCTGCGGCGCAAACGGCTTCATCGGCCGCCACCTTGCAGCCAGACTTTCTGCCGCCGGACATACCGTGCTGCGCGGCGTACGTCACCCGGCGGGTTCCGACGAAGTGGCGATGGATTTCGCGTGCGACGACGACCCCGCCCTCTGGCGTGCGCGGCTGCAAGGGGTGGATGCGGTCGTCAACGCCGTGGGCATCCTGATCGAAAGCACCGGCCGGCGCTTCGATGCAATCCACGCCAGCACGCCGCGCGCACTGTTTACGGCCTGCGCCGAGCTGCCCGAGCTGAGAACCGTCCAGATCTCGGCATTGGGCGTTGAGCGTGGCTCGACCGACTACTTTCGCAGCAAGCTGGTCGCAGATGAGTACCTGAGCTCGTACAGTCGCAACTGGGCCATCCTGCGCCCGAGCCTGGTGTATGGCACCGACGGTGCCAGCAGCCGGCTGTTCCGTACGCTGGCCAGTTTGCCGCTGATCGCCCTGCCCGGCACGGGCGAGCAGCCGCTGCAGCCGGTGCATGTGGATGATCTGTGCGACTGCGCGCTGAACCTGCTCGAAGCCGGCACGCCTCCCAATCGCAGCCATGACATCGCCGGCCCGCGAGCCCTCACTTACCGTGAGCTGCTGGCATGCTATCGACGCGCGCTGGGCTTGCCGCCCCCGCGCTTCATCCACATACCGATGGCGCTGGTGCGCGCGACTGCCCGGCTGGGCGAACGGCTGCCGCAACGGGTGCTGTCACGCGACACCCTGGCGATGCTGGAGGCGGGCAACACCACCTCGGCCAACGCCACCGAAGGCCTGCTCGGGCGCGCGCCACGTGCGCCGGAACATTTCATTCCGCGTGACAGCGCAGATGTCTTGCGTCTGGACGCCGTGTCGCGCTGGACGACGCCACTGCTGCACGCTGCGCTAGCCACGATGTGGTTTGCTGCCGGGATCGTGTCACTGCTGCAGCACGAGGTCTCGCTGGCCTTGCTCGCCTCACTGGGCCTGAGCGGCGCATCGGCGGTGGCCGTGCTCGTTGCCGCCAGCATGCTCGATCTCGCCCTTGGCCTCGCGACGCTGCTGCGCCCGTCGCGCGCACTGTGGTTGTCGCAAACGCTCTTGGTCGCCGTCTATTCCATGATCATCAGCGTGTGGCTGCCCGAACACTGGCTACACCCCTTCGGCCCGATCGTGAAGAACCTGCCGATCCTGGCTATGTTGCTGATGCTCTATGCCCGCAGCCCGAGGAACACGCAATGGACTACCTGACCGTCAAATGGCTGCACATCCTGTCGTCCGTGGTGCTGGTCGGCACCGGCTTCGGATCGGCCTTCTACTTCTTCTTCGTTAATCGTCAGCCCGATCTGCGCGTACGTGCCGAAGTGGCAAGACTGGTGGTGCGCGCCGACTGGTGGTTCACCACGCCGGCCGCCATCTTCCAGCCGCTATCCGGGCTCTGGCTGATGCATCAGGCCGGCTGGTCATGGCAAACGCCGTGGATTGCGGCCTCGATAGCGCTATTCGTCTTCGCAGGGCTGTGCTGGCTGCCAGTGGTGTGGCTGCAGATTCGTATGGCGGCCATGCTGCGTCAGGCCGCGGATCAGCGCAGTGAGCTGCCGATGGTCTACCGCAAGTACGCCCGATGCTGGGAAACATTGGGCTACCCGGCGTTCATCGCCATGCTGGCGGTGTATTACCTGATGGTGGTCAAGCCGGCGCTTCAATCGTAACGCACTTCCAGCACTTCAATCTCGCGCGGGCCGGCCGGGCTCATGAAGCGCACCACATCGCCTTCGCGCGCCTTGATGAGGGCGCGCGACAGCGGCGCGATCCAGCTGATGCGGCCGGAAGAGGCATCGGCCTCGTCCACGCCGACGATCTGCCAGGTC
>JAJLLM010000112.1:0-24915 GCA_033837965.1 Pseudazoarcus pumilus | reverse complement strand
GTGAGCGTGCGACGGTCGGCCTCGCCGAGTGAATCGCGCTGCTCGAGCACGTCGAGCGCGCCGGCAATCACCGCAACCGGCGTGCGCAGTTCATGGCTGGCCAGGCTGATGAGTGATTTCTCGCGCCGGATGTAGGCGTCGAGCGCGCCGAGCAGTTCGTTCAGCGTGCTGGCGATCTCGGCCAGTTCCTGATCGCTGTAGGCGGACTCGATGCGGGCAATGCGCGAGCCCGGCTCGATGCGCCGGATATCCTGTGTCAGCGTGTGCAGCGGGCGGACGACGCGACGTGTGCCGTGTCGCGCCAGCAACAGGCCGAGCAGGAGCATGCCGGCGCACAGCAGCGCGGTGGCGATCTGCACGAAGTCCTCACGGTCTTCGAGAATCGAGATGTCCTGTGCGAGGTAGAGCACGCCGGGGTGGCGTCCGGCGCGCTCGATGGAAATCAGGTAGCTCTTGTTGCCTTCGATGACTTCGGCCGAGAACGGCACGGGGCGCCCGGCGAACAGGGCAGGCAACTCGTCGAAGCGTTTGCCGTCCGGCACATAGAAGGCCGTCAGCAGTGCGGTCTTCCAGACATAGACGTCCTCGCCCTCGATACGTCCTTCGATGAACTCCCGCTCCTGAGCGAGTTCCAGACTGAGGATGGTGTCTTCCACGTCCTCGTAGATGAACTCGGTGGCGACCATGGTGACCGCAACGTTGATCGCGCCGATGGCGAAGATGATGCGGAAGATCCGCCGGGCGAGGGAGCGCGCGCTCATGCTTCGGGTAGCTTGAGGCGGTAGCCGCGCCCGTGCACGGTGTCGACCAGCGAGACGCCGAGGCCGGATTCCAGCGTGCGGCGCAGCACGTAGATATGGGTGCGCAGGGTATGGGCATCGCCTTCGTCGGTGCCCCAGATGCTGCGGTTGAGCATCTCGTGCGTGACGATGCGCGGGTGGCTGCGCACCAGTTGCTCGAAGATGCGCGCCGCCGTACCGCCCAGCATGACTTCGCCGTGGCCGTCCAGGCGCGCCATCAGCGTGCCGGGGTCGTAGCTCACCGCGCCGGCATGCAGTGCGCCGTCGCGGCTGGCACCCTCGCGGCGGGTCAGGGCATCGATGCGCAACTGCAGTTCGCGCAGGGCGAAGGGTTTGACCAGATAGTCGTCACCGCCGAGGGAGAAGCCTTCTTCCTTGTCGGACAGGTCGCCACGCGCCGTCATGAAGATCACCGGCACGGTACTGCCCAGATCCTCGCGGATGCGCCGGCAGATCTCGAAACCGTTCACCCCCGGCAGCATCACGTCGAGCACCACCACGTCGTATGCCTGGGTGGCGAGCAGATGCAGTGCGGTCAGGCCGTCGGCGGCGAAATCGAGCGTGTAGCGCTTCTCGTCGAAGAACTCTTCGAGATTGGCGGCCAGCGCGGACTGGTCTTCGACGATGAGGACGCGGGTGGTCATGGAGTGGGTGCTTGAGTGGCTCGGGCGCAAGCCTAGCGCAGAGCACCTCAAGATGGTGTCAACGGCTCAGACTATCGTGCTCATCAAGGCTCCGGAAGCCCTGCTCATGCTAGACTTCTGCGCTTTCCAGCACCCTCCGGAATGCCGTGTCCACCGGGCCAGAATACGCCATGAAAAGCGCCGAAATCCGCCAGAAATTCCTCGACTTCTTCGCCTCCAAGGGGCACCAGATCGTCGCGTCCAGTTCGCTCGTGCCGCACGAGGATCCGACCCTGCTGTTCACCAACGCGGGCATGAACCAGTTCAAGGATGTCTTCCTTGGCTTCGACAAGCGCAACTACACGCGGGCAACGACCTCGCAGAAGTGCGTGCGTGCCGGCGGCAAGCACAACGACCTCGAAAACGTCGGTTACACCGCGCGCCACCACACCTTCTTCGAGATGCTGGGCAATTTCAGCTTCGGCGACTACTTCAAGCGCGACGCCATTTCGTACGCCTGGGAACTGCTGACCGAAGTCTTCAAGCTGCCCAAGGACAAGCTGTGGGTCACCGTGTATGCCGAGGACGACGAGGCCTACGACATCTGGACCAAAGAGGTGGGTGTGCCGGCAGAGCGCGTGATCCGCATCGGCGACAACAAGGGTGCGCGCTACGCCTCGGACAACTTCTGGATGATGGGTGACACCGGCCCCTGCGGCCCGTGCACCGAGATCTTCTACGACCACGGCGAGCACATCTGGGGTGGTCCGCCGGGATCGCCCGAGGAAGACGGCGACCGCTACATCGAGATCTGGAACAACGTCTTCATGCAGTTCAACCGCGACGACAAGGGCGTGATGCATCCGCTGCCCAAGCCGTCGGTCGACACCGGCATGGGCCTGGAGCGCATCTCGGCCGTGCTGCAGGGCGTGCACGCCAACTACGAGATCGACCTGTTCCAGACGCTGATCGCCGCGGCTGCGCGCGAAACCTCCGGCGCCGACATGGATTCGCCGTCGCTCAAGGTGCTGGCCGACCACATCCGCGCCTGTTCCTTCCTGATCGCCGACGGCGTGATTCCGGGCAACGAAGGGCGTGGCTACGTGCTCCGCCGCATCATCCGCCGCGCCATCCGTCACGGCTGGAAGCTCGGTGCGCGTGGTCCGTTCTTCCACCGTATGGTGGCCGATCTGGTGGCCGAGATGGGCGAGGCCTATCCGGAACTGGAGGAAGGCCAGCGCCGCATCACCGACGTGCTGCGTCAGGAAGAGGAGCGCTTCTTCGCCACCATCGAGAACGGCATGGCCATCGTCGAGGCTGAACTCGACGCCATCGCCCAGGCCGGTGGCAACACCTTCAACGGCGAGACCGCCTTCAAACTGCACGATACCTACGGTTTCCCGCTCGATCTGACTGCGGACATCTGCCGTGAGCGCGAGGTGGCGGTGGATGCGGCTGCCTTTGACGCCGCGATGGCGCGCCAGAAGGCGCAGGCCCGCGCCGCGGGCAAGTTCCGCATGGCCGCCGCGCTCGAGTACGCCGGCCCGGAGACGCACTTCCACGGTTACGAGAGTCTGGAAGAGCAGGGCAAGGTGCTGGCGCTGTACCGCGACGGCAGCGAGGTGGATGCGCTCAACGAAGGCGAGCTGGGCGTGATCGTGCTCGACGAGACGCCGTTCTACGCCGAGTCCGGCGGTCAGGTCGGTGACCGTGGCGAACTGCGCGGTGCCGGCGGCATCTTCGCGGTGGAAGACACGCAGAAGATCCAGGCGGCGGTGTTCGGCCATCACGGCATCGTCACCACCGGCCGCATCGTCAAGGGCCAGACCCTGACTGCGCGGGTGGATGTGGCCGCGCGTGCCGCCACGGCGCGCAACCACTCGGTCACCCACATCATGCACAAGGCGCTTCGCGAAGTGCTGGGCGCCCACGTGCAGCAGAAGGGCTCGCTGGTCGATCCGGACAAGACGCGTTTCGACTTCACGCACAACGCGCCGGTCACGGCCGACGAGATCCGCCAGATCGAGGAAATCGTGAACCGCGAGGTACTCGCCAACACCGCGACCCACGCCGAACTGATGGCGCTCGATGCCGCGCAACAGTCCGGCGCGGTGATGCTGTTCGGTGAGAAGTATGCCGACGAGGTGCGTGTGCTCTCGATCGGTACGTCCAAGGAACTGTGCGGCGGCACGCACGTGGCACGTACCGGCGACATCGGCCTGTTCAAGATCGTGTCCGAAGGCGGCGTCGCGGCCGGCATCCGTCGCGTCGAGGCGATCACCGGCGAGAACGCGCTGCGCTACCTGCAGGAGCAGGAACGCCGTGTGGCAGGCCTGTCTGCGGCGATGAAGGTGCAGCCGGAGGAAGTGGTGTCGCGCGTGGCCGGCATCATGGACAACGTGCGGGCGCTGGAGAAGGAGATCGCGCGCCTGAAGTCCAAGCTCGCCTCCAGCCAGGGCGACGACATCGCATCGCGGGCGGTTGAGGTCGGTGGGGCCAAGGTGCTGGCCGCAACGCTGGACGGCGCCGATGTGCCGACGCTGCGCGAAGCCATCGACAAGCTCAAGGACAAGCTCGGTTCGGCGGTGGTGGTACTGGGCTCTGCGGTCGACGGCAAGGTGAGTCTGATCGCCGGCGTCACGGCCGACCTGACCGGCAGGGTCAAGGCGGGCGAAGTGGTGAACATGGTCGCCCAGCAAGTCGGCGGCAAGGGCGGCGGTCGCCCGGACATGGCGCAGGCGGGCGGTACGCAGCCGGAGAACCTGCCGGCCGCGCTGGCCTCGGTGCAGGACTGGGTGGCTCAGCGCCTCGGTTGAGCGGGAAAGTACGCTGGCGGCAGGTCAGGACGGGGCGGCTCAGACCGCCCCGTTTTCGTCATCGATGCGTGCGGCCCACGCCATGGCGCGGGTCTGGGCCCGGTTGAGTTCATCCGTGCGGATGCCCAGTTCATCCATGATCGCGCCGATTCCGGCGAGCTCCTCGCCCTCGCTGCTTTCGCACAGGTCGAGCAATTTTCCGAGCCGGCCCTTGCGACCGCACAGGGCGTCCTGCACCGGTTGGGGCAGGTGGAGCGGCGCGATGATCTCGTCGATGAGCACGCCGAAGACGGCGGGCATCAGCGAGATGACGCCGACCATGAAGGCATGGTCGGAAAACGTGGGCTGTTCCGGCGCCACGTGTGCGGCGAGCAGTTCCATCATGTGCCCGCGCGCCGCCGCCATCATCAACAGCGGGTTGCCCTGGCCGGAGCTGCCACCCGAGGCAAAGATCAGCAACTGCAGCCAGCGCTGCAACTGGCGTCGGCCGAGCAGGGTGATGGCATGCCGCAACGAGGTGATCTGGCGCGTGTTGCCGGAACCGGCCGAATTGATCATGCGCAACAGCTTCACCACCAGGGCGGGTTCGTGCTTGAGCTCGTTTTCCAGTTCGGCGGTTTCGGCGTCACCGATGGCCATGCCCAGCAGGCGCACGAGACTCAGCCGCGCGTAATCGACGCGTTTGCCCGCGATGACCGAGGGGCGGGCAAAGAAATAGCCCTGGAACAGGGTGAAACCGTGCTGGCTGCAGAAGTCGACGTCGTCCTGCGACTCCACCTTTTCGGCCAGAAGCTGTTTGCCCAGCGGCACCAGGCGGGCCGCGAGACTGGCCAGCTCATCCCGGTCCAGCGGCGAGACATCGACCTTGATGATGTCGACCAGCTCGATCAGCGGCTGGTAATCGGCGCGAACCTGGGTGACGTCATCCAGCGCCAGGGTATAGCCGGCGGCCTTCAGGGCGTGGCAGCGCGCGATGACCTCGGGCGAGGCCGGCACGGTTTCCAGAATCTCCAGCACGACTGCCTGCGGCGGCAGCAATTCCAGCGTGTCGCTGAACAGGAAGGCTTCATCGACGTTGATGAAGCCGCGCCGATCGCCCAGCGCGGCATCCACGCCGAGGCCGTTGAAGGTGTTGACGATGACGGTGGCCGTGGCCTGGACGTTGTCCTCGATTTCGGCGAAATCAAGATGACCGTTGCGGAACAGCAGTTCGTAGGCGAACAGGTGCTGTCGCAGGTCGAGAATCGGCTGGCGGCCGAGAAAGATTTCGTCGTTCGGTTCTTCTTGCACGTGTCCGGGGTTCCGTCAGAACGGCAGGCTCAGGCCCGGCCAGGCGGCTTCCAGTGCCGCGCGGAAGCCGGCCTGGATGCGTTGCAGTGCGGCGTGGTCATCGGCCTCGAAGCGCAGCACGACGACCGGCGTGGTGTTGGAGGCGCGGGCGAGGCCGAATCCGTCGGGGTACTCGACGCGCACGCCGTCCAGCGTGATGACGCGGTCGGCACCCTCGAAGCGGGCGTTCTCGCGCAACCGGCGCACGAGTTCGAAGGGTTCGCCTTCCGCCATGCGGATGTTCAGCTCGGGGGTGCTCAGCGCATCCGGCAAGGCCGTCAGCACGGCACCCGGATCGTCGTGCCGGGAGAGGATCTCGAGCAGGCGCGCGGCAGCGTAGAGGCCGTCGTCAAAGCCGTACCAGCGCTCCTTGAAGAACACGTGGCCGCTCATTTCGCCGGCCAGCGGTGCGCCGGTTTCCCGCAGCTTGCTCTTGATCAGCGCGTGACCGGTATTCCACATGGTCGGTGTGCCGCCGTGCTGGCGGATCCAGCCGTCGAGCAGGCGGGTGCATTTGACGTCGTAGATGACCTCGCCGCCGGGCACGCGCGACAGCACGTCGGCTGCGAACAGCATGAGCTGGCGATCAGGGTAGATGATCTGGCCGTCGCGCGTGACCACGCCAAGGCGGTCGCCGTCGCCATCGAACGCCAGACCCAGTTCGGCATCCGAGTTGTGCAGGGCGTGGATCAGGTCTTCGAGGTTCTCGGGCTTCGAGGGGTCCGGGTGGTGGTTGGGGAAGTGCCCGTCCACCTCGCAGAACAGTTCGATCAGCTCGCAACCCAGCCCGCGCAGCAGTTGCGGGGCGATGGCGCCGGCAATGCCGTTGCCGCAGTCGACGACGATCTTCATCGGGCGAGCCAGCTTGACGTCGGACAGTACGCGTTCGACATAGGCGGCGCCGACATCGGCGTGACGCAAGGTGCCGCTGCCGTGGCTCAGATCGTTGTCGGCGATGCGCCGGCGCAGGTCCTGGATCAACTCGCCGTACAGCGTCTGGCCGCCGAGCACCATCTTGAGGCCGTTGTAGTCGGGCGGATTGTGGCTGCCGGTGACGCTGACGCAGGAGTGCACGCCCAGCTGGTGTGCCGCGAAGTAGGTCAGCGGCGTGGGTACGGCGCCGATGTCGATTACGTCGATGCCTGCCGCGCGAATGCCTTCAGCCAGTGCGCCGGCCAGTTCGGGGCCGGAGAGCCGGCCGTCGCGCCCGATGGCGATGGCCTGCTGCCCGCGGTGGCGCGCTTCGGAGCCCAGTGCGTGGCCGATGGCCTTGACCGAAGCGGCGGTGAGACTGCGATCGACAATGCCCCGGATGTCGTAGGCCTTGAAGATCTCGGGGGCGGGCAGGGGATAGTTCATCGACAAAGCGCGGGTTCGGAAAACGGATTTGATTATCGCAGAAGCGCCAGCATCATACTCTGCGCGAAAAATAATCAATCGCGCATATTCCAAGCCAGTCGAGGCTTCCGGGGAAGGGGCCGGTGACAAAGCCTACGTGTCCGCCGGTCTGCGTGTGGTGATGTTGCAACGTTGCGGAGCATTCCGTCACGGATGGCAGGGCGGCTGCGGGCACGAAGGGGTCGTTGGCGGCGGTCAGCAGCAGGGTGGGTACTGCGATGCGGCGCAGCCACGGACGGGCGGAGGCGCGCCGCCAGTAGTCGTCGGCGCCGGCATAGCCGTGCACCGGGCCGGTATAGACATCGTCAAAGTCGTACAGGGTGCGCGCAGCGAGCAGGCGCTCGCGCTCGAACAGCCCCGGAAAGCGCTCAAGCTTGGCCAGGGCCTTGGGCTTGAGGGTGGCGAGGAAATGCCGGGTGTAGATGCGGTTGAAGCCGCGGGCGAGGGCGTGGCCGGACACGCTGAGGTCGAGCGGCGGGCAGATGGCCATGGCCGCTGCCACCTGCCGTGTCGCGGCCTGCTCCTGTTCGCCCAGCCACTTGAGCAGTGCATTGCCGCCCAGCGAGACGCCGGCGACCAGCAGGGGTGAGCCGCCTGCGCGGACGGAGAGTTGCGTGATGATCCAGCCGATCTCGCCGCTGTCACCGGAGTGATAGGCCCGCGCCAGACGGTTGGCCTCCCCCGAGCAGCCGCGAAAGTGGGGGATCACCCCGCGCCAGCCGCGTGCCGCGACAGCGTGCATCAGGCTGCGTGCGTAGTGGGAATGGCTGGAGCCTTCCAGGCCGTGAAACAGGACGACCAGCGGCGCGTCGGGCGGTCCGCCGGCGAGCCAGTCGCAGTCGATGAAGTCGCCGTCAGGGGTTTCGAGCCGCTCGCGCTGCATTGCGAGCGCAAGAGGCTTGCGCAACAGCGGATAGACCGTCTCGAGATGCGCGCCGGACAGCCACCAGGGTGTCTGCAGGTGGATGGGCACGGCGCGCGTGGCGGCGCTCAGACGTAGGTCAGCCAGTGGTCGTATTCGGGCGCACGGCCGTTGACGATGTCGAAGTAGCGGGCCTGGATCTTCTGCGTGATCGGGCCGCGGCTGCCGTTTCCGATGATGCGGTCGTCCAGTTCGCGGATCGGTGTCACTTCGGCCGCGGTGCCGGTGAAGAAGGCTTCGTCGGCGATGTAGATGTCGTCGCGGGTGAGGCGCTTGGACTGCACTTCGAGGCCGAACTCGCGCGCGATGTTGATGACCGAGTCGCGCGTGATGCCGGTCAGCGCGGAGGCGATCTCCGGCTCATAGATCTTGCCGTCCTTGATCACGAACAGGTTCTCGCCGGCGCCTTCGGCCACGAAGCCCTGGGTGTCGAGCAGCAGCGCCTCGTCGTAGCCTTGCGCGGTGACTTCGAGGTTGGCGAGGATGGAGTTGGCGTAGGTGCTCGCGACCTTGGCGCGCGGCATGGTCACGTTGACGTGATGACGGGCGTAGGACGAGGTCTTCACGCGGATGCCGTTCTCGATGCCGTCCTCGCCCAGGTAGGCGCCCCAGGGCCAAGCGGCAACGGAGACGTGCACGGTGGCGCCGCGCGTGGAAATGCCCATCTTCTCCGAGCCGTAGAAGGCGATCGGGCGCAGGTAGCACGATTTGAGCTTGTTCGAGCGCACCACCTCGCACTGCGCTTCCATGAGTTCTTCCCGACCGTACGGGATGTTCATCATGTAGATCTTGCCGGAGTTGAGCAGTCGCTGCGTATGCTCGGCGAGGCGGAAGATGGCCGTGCCGCGTTCGGTCTGGTATGCGCGGACACCCTCGAACACGGCCACGCCGTAGTGCAGCGAATGGGTCAGTACGTGAGTGGTTGCATCGCGCCAGGGTACGAGCTTTCCGTCGTACCAGATGAAACCGTCACGGTCGGCCATGGACATGTTCGAACTCTCCTGCGGGATTCGGGGCGGAAAAGCCGCAATTCTAGCGCAATCAGGTGGATGCGGCGGCAGGCGAGGGGCGTCCGGACATGAAAAAAGCCGGCACGCAGCCGGCTTTCATTCAGGTAAGCGCTCAGCGCCGGATCACCAGAGCTTTTCGAGGGCCTTCAGGATGTTGCGGCGGGACAACTGACCCACCAGCTTGCCTTCCTGCACCACCGGGTAGCAGCGGATCGGGCTGCCGACGAACATCTCGGCGGCTTCCATCAGAGAGGAGTCCGGCTCCAGCGTGATGACGTTGGGCGACATGAATTCACTGACGCGGCCGCCGCGTTCTTCGTGGTACGAAGCGCTGACGGCGACCTTGATACAGTCCTTTTCCGACAGGAAGCCGATGACACGTCCGGTTTGGTCGGTGACCGGAGCACCGGTCATCTCGTGCTTGAGCAGCAGATGGATGGCATCCAATACGTCCATGTCCGGGGTGAAGGACAGCGGATCACCGGACATGTAGTCCTTGACGAGGAGCGACTTGAGCATGGTTCTCCCTTTCGCGTTCTTTTAGTGTTGTTGCTCGGCCTGTGCCTGGGCACGCGCCTCGCGTTTGGGGCAGGGCTTGTCGCAGCCCGCAACGCATTCGATGTTGAATTTGCCCAGGCCGCCGCAGCTGCCTGCAATCGGCTTGCGGCCGGCGAGCACACCGACGGCCATCGCAAGTACCGCGATTCCCATGATCAGAAAGGTAACAAGGTAGGTCGACATGCGCTCTCCTGTGGGTTGCGACGGCCCGGCCGGAAGGCCGGGCCTCGGGTACGCATCAGCCGCCGAAGTCGTCCAGCATGATGTTTTCGCGTTCGACACCCAGATCGAGCAGCATCTGGATCACGGCGGCGTTCATCATCGGAGGTCCGCACATGTAGAACTCGCAGTCCTCCGGTGCGGGATGGTCCTTCAGGTAGTTCTCGTAGAGGACATTGTGGATGAAGCCCGTGTAGCCCGTCCAGTTGTCTTCCGGCAGCGGGTCGGACAGCGCGCAGTGCCACTTGAAGTTCTCGTTCTCCGCCTGCAGCGTGTCGAAGTCGTTCACGTAGAACATCTCGCGCTTGGAGCGGGCGCCGTACCAGAAGGTCATCTTGCGCTTGGACTTGAGTCGGCCCAGCTGGTCGAAGATGTGCGAGCGCATCGGGGCCATGCCGGCACCACCACCGATGAAGACCATCTCGTTCTCGGTGTCACGCGCGAAGAACTCGCCGAACGGGCCGGAGATGGTGACCTTGTCGCCTTTCTTCAGGTTGAAGATGAAGGAGGACATCTTGCCCGGGGGGACGCCTTCGGCGCGCGGCGGCGGCGTGGCGATCCGGACGTTGAGCATGATGATGCCTTTCTCTTCCGGGTAGTTCGCCATCGAGTAGGCGCGCACGGTCTCTTCGTCGACCTTGGACTTGTACTGCCACACGTTGAAGCGGTCCCAGTCGTCGCGGAAACGTTCGGCGATATCGAAGTTCTTGAAGTCGACTTCGTGCGGCGGGGCCTCGATCTGGATGTAGCCGCCTGCGCGGAAGTCCACGTTCTCGCCTGCCGGCAGTTCGAGCACGAGTTCCTTGATGAAGGTCGCGACGTTGTCGTTGGAGCGCACCGTGCACTCCCACTTCTTGACGCCGAAGACCTCTTCCGGAACCTCGATCTTCATGTCCTGCTTAACCGCCACCTGGCACGCCAGGCGCTCGCCCTCGCGGGCCTGACGCTTGTTGATGTGACCGGTTTCGGTCGGGAGGATGGCGCCGCCGCCCTCGAAGACCTTGACCTTGCACTGGGCGCAGGTGCCGCCGCCGCCGCAGGCCGAACCGACGAAGAGCTTGGCGTTGGCGAGCGCACCGAGGAGCTTGCCGCCGACCGGCACTTCAATGGTCTTTTCGTTGTTGATGTTGATCTTCACGTTGCCCGTCGCGACCAGCTTCGAGCGGGCCGCGAGAATCACGTACACCAGCACGATGACGATCGCGACGAAGAAGAAGACACCGAGAATGATTTCAGTCATGTGTGAATACCTCGCCGCGTCAGAGCTGGATGCCGGAGAAGGCCATGAAGCCCAGCGACATCAAACCGGTTGCGATGAACGTGATGCCGAGACCCTGCAGGCCGGCCGGAATGTCGGAGTACTTGAGCTTCTCGCGGATCCCCGCCAGGGCAGTGATCGCCAGAGCCCAGCCAACGCCGGAGCCGATGCCGTAGGTCACGCTTTCGGCCATGTTGTAGTCACGTTCGACCATGAACAGGGTGCCGCCCAGGATGGCGCAGTTCACCGTGATCAGCGGCATGTACACGCCCAGCGCGTTGTAGAGCGAGGGCACGTACTTGTCGAGGAACATTTCCAGGATCTGGACCAGCGCGGCGATGACGCCGATGTAGCTGATCAGGCCGAGGAAGCTCAGGTTGACGTTGGGCAGTCCGGCCCAGGCCAGCGCGCCGTCACGCAGCAGATAGGCGTACAACAGGTGGTTGACCGGAACGGTCAGTGCCTGCACGGCGACCACTGCGATGCCCAGCCCGAAGGCTGCGCCGATCTGCTTGGAGATGGCCAGGAAGGTGCACATCCCGAGGAAGAACGCGAGTGCGAGGTTCTCGACAAAGACCGCACTGATGAAGAGATTGAACAAGGCTTCCATTACGACACCTCTGCACGGTGGGCCTGAATCTGGAAATCGGGCTTCTCGACCTGCGCCGGCTTCCACGTACGCACGCCCCAGATGATCAGACCGATCAGGAAGAACGCGCTGGGCGGCAGCAGCAGCATGCCGTTGGGCACATACCAGCCACCGTCCTTGGCGAGCGAGAGGATCTGCACGCCGAACAGCGAGCCGGAACCGAACAGTTCGCGGACGAAGCCCACGAGCAGCAGGATTACGCTGTAGCCGAGGCCGTTGCCGATACCGTCGATGAAGCTCGGCAGCGGCGGGTTCTTCAGCGCGTAGGCTTCGGCACGGCCGAGTACGATGCAGTTCGTGATGATGAGGCCCACGAACACCGACATTTCCTTCGACAGGCTGAAGGCAAACGCTTTCAGGACTTGGTCGACCATGATCACGAGCGAGGCGATGATGGTCATCTCGATGATGATCCGGATGCTGCCCGGGATGTGGTTGCGGATCATCGAGATCAGCAGGTTGGAGAAGGCCGTCACCAGCGTCAGTGCGATGCACATCGTGACGGCGGTGGACATCTTGGTCGTCACCGCCAGGGCCGAACAGATGCCCAGCACCTGCAGGATGATCGGGTTGTTGTCGACGACCGGACCCGTCAGGGTCTTTTTCGTATCGTTCGCCATGGCTTAGCCCCTTTCGTTGCGCAGGCGTTCGATGAGCGGGCCGTAGCCTGCGTCACCGAGCCAGAAGTTGATCAGTTTCTCGACACCGCGCGAAGTCAGCGTGGCGCCGGCGAGACCGTCGATCTTGCTTTCGTTGCCGGCGGCGGAATGATCGACGCTGCCCTTGACGACCTGGATGGCCGGCTTGCCGGCATCGTCGTAGGCCATCTTGCCGTTCCACACGGCGCGCCAGTTCGGGTTGTCGACCTCACCACCCAGACCCGGCGTTTCGGCGTGCTGATAGAACTTCAGGCCGCTGACCGTCTTGAGGTCGCCTTCGAGGGCAAGGAAGCCGTACAGCGTGGACCACAGGCCCTTGCCGTGTACCGGCAGGATCAGGCGCTTCACGTTGCCGGCCTCGTCCTTGACGATGTACACCGGCATCACCGTCGGCTGACGCTTGATGTTGGCGATGTCGTCGGACTTGTCGAGCACGCGCGAGGTGGCGGCGTCCTTGGCAGCCTTCTCGATGTCGAAGGTCGCGGCATTGAACTGCTCGGTGACGGAACCGTCCTCGATGCGGATCATGCGTGCCTCGACGTTCTCGCGGAAGGCCTCGGCCACGCTCTGACCGGGTTTGGCCACACCGGCAACATCAACGATGTTGCGGATGCGGTCCGCAGCCTGGTTGGCCGCCTGCAGCGGGCGCAGCCCGACTGCAGCGGAAGCCACGACGACCGAGCACACGAGGCACACGGAGACCGCCATGAAGATGGTCTTCTTGCCACTGTCATTGGGCAGGGCGAGGATGGATGCCAGCGGGCCGCCGGCGGATTTTTGCTCAGGCGCTGACATGGCGGCGCTCCCTCCGTCGGATGTTCATCTGGATGACCACGTAGTCGATCAGTGGTGCGAAGAGGTTGGCGAACAGGATCGCCAGCATGATGCCTTCCGGGAAGGCCGGGTTGACGCAGCGGATCACGACCGTCATGAAGCCGATCAGGATGCCGAAGGCCCAGCGGCCGGCGTTGGTCATCGATGCGGAGACCGGATCGGTGGCCATGAACACGGCGCCGAAGGCCAGGCCGCCCACCACGAAGTGCCAGTAGAAGGGCATGCCCATCATCGGGCGTGCATCGCCGGCCAGCGCGTTGAACAGCAGCGAGGTCGCGATCACGCCGACGGCCACGCCGGCCATGATGCGCCACGAGGCGATGCGCGTGTAGAGCAGGAACAGGGCGCCGATCAGGATGGCCAGCGTCGAGGTCTCGCCCAGCGAACCCGGCATCAGGCCGAGGAAGGCCTGCGTCCAGCTCACGCTCTCGGTGATGGCTGCCATGCCGCCGGTCTCGCCGAGGCCGAGCGGGGTGGCGTAGGAGAAGCCATCGACGGCGACCCATACCTGATCACCCGAGATTTCAGCCGGGTAGGCGAAGTACAGGAAGGCACGACCGGTCAGCGCGGGGTTGAGGAAGTTCTTGCCCGTGCCGCCGAAAGCTTCCTTGCCGATCACCACGCCGAAGCTGATGCCCAGTGCGACCATCCACAGCGGCATCTCCGGCGGCATGGTCAGCGTGTAGAGCATCGAGGTGACGAGGAAGCCCTCGTTCACTTCGTGGTTGCGCACGGTGGCGAACAGCACTTCCCACAGACCACCCGCGATCAGGGTGACGAGGTAGATCGGCAGGAACAGCAGGAAGCCATGCACCAGGTTGGCGAAGAGGCTGTCCGGGCTGAAGCCGATGCCGAAGCTGGAGAGCAGGGCACCGCGCCAGTCTTCGCGCACGATGTCGAGTTCCGACAGCGCGAGGTTGGCCTGGTAGCCGCTGTTGAACCAGCTCCACAGGATGCACGGGATGAGGGCTACGACCACATAGCTCATCATGCGCTTGAGGTCGATGCCGTCACGCACGTGCGGGGCGGTACGCGTGGTATCGGGCGGCGAATACAGGAAGGTATCCACCATCTCGTAGATAGCGTAGTACTTCTCGAACCGGCCGCCCTTGTGGAACTGCGGCTCGATCCGGTCGAGGAAACGTCGAATGCCTGACATCAGCCTTCCCTCTCAATCTGGCTAAGGTTTTGACGGAGCACCGGGGCGTAATCGTGCTTGCCGACGCACACAAAGGAGCACAGCGCCATGTCCTCTTCGTCCAGTTCGAGACAGCCGAGTTTCTGGGCCATGTCGGTGTCGCTGACGAGGAGGTAGCGCAGCAGGGGGGTCACGAGGATGTCCATCGGCACGATGTTGTCGAAGGTCGTGACCGGCACCAGCGCACGCGGGCTGCCGTTCTGCGAGGAGGTGAAGTCGAACTCGCGCCCGCTGTTGCGGGAGAAGCTCGACAGCATCACGTTGAGCAGCGAGAACTTGGTGCTGCCGGCCGGGTTCAGCCAGCCCATGAACTCACGCGGCGTGCCTTCCTGCAGGACCGAAACCTGTAGGTGGTGGCGACCGAGGTAGGCCGACCAGCCATTGACGCGACGACCGGACCACAGCGAACCGGAAACCACGCGGACGTTGCTGCCGTCGCTGGTTTCGCCTTCGAGCAGTTCGTCGAGGCTGGCGCCGAGGCGGGTACGCAGCAGGCGCGGGTTCTTGGCGCGCGGGCCACCGATTGCGATCACGCGTTCAGTCGGCAGCTTGCCGGTGGTGAACAGCTTGCCGAAGGCGATGACGTCCTGGTAGTTCAGGTGCCATACGGTCTTGCTGGCGCTGACCGGATCAAGGTGATGGATGTGCGTGCTGGGCAGGCCGGCGGGGTGCGGGCCGTCGAAGCTGGCGACGCGCACCTTGGCGCTGTCGGCAAGCTTGTCGATGCGCGCTGCGTCAGCCTTGCAGACCCACACCGGGCCGTCGGTCAGATGGCCGAGGACGGTCAGACCGTTGTTGAAGGCTTCGCTGTCGGCGTTGATGATGGCCTGCGGATCGGCCGCGAGGGGATTGGTGTCGATCGCGGTAACGAAAATCGAGGCCGGACGCGTTTCCGGGTTCGGGATCTTGCCGAAGGGGCGGGTCTTGAAGGCGGTCCACAGGCCCGAAGCGAGCAGCTTCTCACGCACTTGCTCATGCGTCAGCGAAGCGAGCTGTTCAGCGGGACAGGCGGTGAAATCGACCGCTTCCTCGTTCTCGTCGAGGCGAATGACCACGGACTGCAGCATACGGCGGGCGCCACGATGGATCGCGACGATTTCGCCAGCGCCGGGAGCGGTGAACACCACACCCGGAAGCTTCTTGTGCTCGAACAGGGCTTGCCCCAGTTTGACCTTGTCACCTTCCGCCACGTGCATGGTGGGCTTGAGATCGACATAGTCGACGCCGATGACCGCCACGTGCCTGACCGAGCGAGCCTCTTCCACTCGCTGCTCAGGTTTTCCGCTGATGGGCAGATCCAGGCCTTTCTTGATCTTTATAAGCATAGAGGTCTGATCCTGGTTGTCGGGTGCCGACCTAAACCCCGAGTGGTACTGCTACGCCATTCCACCTCCCTGATGCCTAGCGGCAGTGTCTGGAAGCGTTTTGGGTCGGCTGAACAAAACGTATCAATGTTACTGGCTGGGGCCGATTACATCAAATGGTGATGCCACTTTTGTCGTAGAAGGTTTGCTTATCCTTGACCTTGGTCAATTTGCGCAAAACCCCTTGCAGTGCAGCATGAGCGGGCTCGCATGCACCCCCTCGCAGCGGTAGAATCACGCTCTTTTTTGCGGGCTGGCAGGCATGGACGACAGGTGGAAACCGAACGTCACCGTGGCCGCGGTGATCGAGCGCGAAGGTCGCTTCCTGATGGTAGAGGAAGAAACCCAGAATGGCTTGCGGCTGAACCAGCCGGCCGGGCATCTGGACCACGGAGAATCGCTGCTGGCTGCGGTCGTGCGCGAGGCGCGCGAAGAGACGGCGCATGTCTTCGTGCCGCAGTTTCTGGTGGGTATATACCAGTGGCGCCTGATGCCGCAGGACGTGACCTACCTGCGCTTCACTTTTGCCGGCACCGCCGCCGAGGTGATTGCCGGGCAGGTGCTCGATACCGGCATCGTACGTGCGCTGTGGATGACCGAAGCCGAGTTGCGCGAGAGCGCGCCGCGTCATCGCAGCCCGCTGGTGCTGCGCTCACTGGATGACTGGCTTGCCGGCAAGCGTTTTCCCCTTGATGTGTTGTGGCACGCGGCCTGAAGCGGGCGTGCTCGAGGAGTAATTGATGTCTGTTGAACGAGATCCGGCGGGGATGCATGTCGTGGTGGGCATGTCCGGCGGCGTTGATTCGTCGGTCACCGCCTGGCTGCTCAAGCAGCAGGGCTATCGCGTCACCGGGCTGTTCATGAAGAACTGGGAAGACGACGATGATGACCAGTACTGCTCGTCGCGGCAGGATCTGGTGGATGTCGCTTCGGTCTGCGACGTGATCGGCATCGACCTTGAAGTGGTCAATTTCTCCAAGGAATACAAGGAGCGCGTATTCGCCGACTTCCTGCGCGAGTACGAGGCCGGCCGCACGCCCAACCCCGATATTCTGTGCAATTCCGAGATCAAGTTCCGCTGCTTCCTGGACCATGCCATGGGGCTGGGTGCCGAGCGCATCGCCACCGGCCATTACGCCCAGGTGCGACGCTGGGAAAATGACGGCCGCGTCGACTACCAGTTGCTCAAGGCCGAAGACGGCACCAAGGACCAGAGCTACTTCCTCTACCGCCTGAATCAGGCGCAATTGTCGAAGACGCTGTTCCCGCTCGGCGGGCTGTACAAGCGTGACGTGCGTCGTCTGGCCATGGAGGCCGGATTGCATGTGGCGACCAAGAAGGACTCGACCGGCATCTGTTTCATCGGCGAGCGCCCCTTCCGTGACTTCCTGATGCGCTATCTGCCGGTGCAGCCGGGCGAAATCCGTGCGCTCGAGGACGGTCGCGTGCTGGGCGAGCACGACGGGCTGATGTACCACACCATCGGCCAGCGCAAGGGCTTGCGCATCGGCGGCGTGAAGGGGCGGCAGGACGCCGCCACGGGCGAACACGAAGCGTGGTACGTGGCGTCGAAGGACGTTGCCGCCAACGTGCTGTACGTGGTGCAGGGGCACGACCACCCGGCGCTGCTGCGCGAGCGCCTGAAGGCCATCGACCTGAACTGGATCGCAGGCCGCGATCCGCACACGCACTGGGTGTACTCGGCCAAGCCGCGCTACCGGGCCACGGATGAGCCATGCGAGATCGACCGCGTGGCTGCGGACGGTGCCGAGATCGTCTTTGCCCAGCCGCAATGGGCTCTGACGCCCGGGCAGAGCGTGGTGGTGTATGAATCGAAGGTATGTCTGGGTGGCGGCATCATCGCCTGAACATGTGCTGGTGAAGCTGCTGCGCGGGTCGATGGCGGCGTTGCGCAGCGCTCGCTTGAGACGCCAGACAGCTTGCCGTGCCAGCCTCAGGCGCCGAGCACCGCCGGATTGAGGTGTTCGCGTGCCAGTTCGCGGTAGCGCTCGCAGCGCTCGACATACTCCCGAGTGCTCTTGGGCATGGCCACGCGCGCACGGGCGATGTCTCCGATCAGGTCGCGTCCGCGCACGATGAGCTGGCGCCCCTCGCCGGCGAACTGGATGGTTTCCAGCGTCGGCGCATTCACCAGGCGCGGCGCAAAGGCCGCAACGTGCTCGCTGGCCACCACGAAATCCGTCCAGATGTCGAAGATGTCGTCGTCGGTGCGCAGCGTCTCGCACTTGGCCTTGGCGGCGGCACAGAGCGCCTCAACGGGTTGTTCGATGCCGCGGAACAGCAGACTGTTGCCGAAGGTGCCGATCATCGCTGCAGCGATGCGGTCGATGCAGCGCAAGGCCTCGGCAATCTTCAGATAGCGGCTCTGGTAGAAGGCCTCGATCGGAATCGAGAAGGCACGGAAGGGTTCGCCCCACAGTTCATCGATGCCTTCCTCGCCGCTGCGATGCAGCACCATCCTGCCCAGTGACAGGGCCTCCTGCAGGCATTGGCCGCACTCGCGCATGAGTGCGTTGTCGCGCGTCACGTCCACGCCCTTGGCCTGCAGGCTGACCAGACGGCTGAAGTTGTCGGCAGCGCGGTTGAACAGCGCGCCGGCCAGCATGGCGCCCTTGACGCGTTTGCGCTCGGGTGAAGTCTCGGCATCGTAGGCGGCGCGCGCTTCGTCCAGCCGGAAGCCCGGGACGTTGATGCCGTGTTCGACGTGATTGAACAGCCGTCGCGTGAGCGCCTCGATGAGGTGACGCTTCTCCTTCAGCGAGTCGGCAGGGGGGTCGTAGGCCTTGATCCAGTAGCCGTCGTAGAAGACCCGGCGCACGCCGTCGATGACGCGTGTGGTGCCGTTCTCCAGCGCTTCGTTCATCGGGCCGGACATGCTTTGGGCTTCAGTGGGAACAAGCCGCAAGGGTAGCGCAGGCAGGGCGCTGCGGTCACGAGCGATCTGTCTGGCGGCGACTTGCTGCGCGCTGCTGTCGCTGCCGGCGTCGCTTGAAGATCACGTTCAGACGCCACACCAGCAGCACGCCGAAATAGCCCACGACGGCACCGACCACCGCCATCAGCAGCATGCCCAGCACCAGCGGTCGGCCGATACCGGTGAGCCAGTTGATGGTTTCCACGATCCATTGCAGGGCGGTGGCGGCGTGATCGTTGCGCAAGGCGTTGTCGGTCGTGACCGGAGGCAGGATGCTGGCCCCGATGCGGTAGGCGAGGATGTAGATCGGGCCGTAGGTGAAGGGGTTGCTGACCAGGGTGGCGAGTGCTGCCACCCACAGGTTGGCGCGCACCGTCAGGGCCACCACTGCGGCGGCCGGGATCTGCATGACCGGGACGAGAAAGCCGAAGAACACCCCGATTGCCACGCCGCGCGCCACCGAGTTGCGGTTCACATGCCACAGCAGCGGGTCGTGGATGCGGGGTCCAAGCCAGCGCAGCAGCCGGTTCTGCGTGAGGCTCTCGCGGGTCGGGAGGTAGCGTTTGATCATCGGACAGGCCAAGGGGTGGGGCATTCTACCCCGTAATCCACGGCGCGCCAGCGCTCCCGCGGTGCCTTGATCGCCCGTCAGTGCTGGCGCTTCAGGCGAAGTCGGCCGGCAGCACGGTGCGCAGTACGGTCTGGGTTTCGCCGTTGCGCACGCGATTGGTGAACCACCACAAAGCGCCCTTCTTGATGGTCCAGTCCGCCTCCTGCCCGGACAGCAGCATCGCGGCGAGGCGCCCGAGGGCGGGCTGGTGGCCGACGATCAGCACGGCGCCGCCGGAATCCGGCCAACCGGCGGCGGCCAGCGCGCCGGCCACGTTGCCGTCCGGCCCCAGCGCCGCGACCTTCTCGAAATCATCGGTGAATGCGCGCACGGTCTGCAGGGTGCGGGTGGTCGGGCTGCACAGCACGCGCAGCTTGCGCGGGCGGTATTTCTTCAGCCATGCCGCGACGGCGCGGGCCTGGTCCTGACCGCGCTGGCTCAGTTCGCGGCTGTGGTCCGGCGTGCCGTCAACCGCCTCGGCGTGTCGCCACAGAAGCAGATCCATGCAGTGAATATCCTGTGTTGTCAAAGCGCGCATTCTCCTCAGGCGTCGTTGCAGCGGTATTACGCGCGCTGCCGTTGTGGCACGGCATCGGCCCAGGGCACGGTGCCGCGTTGCAGCAAGGGTTTGGCCTCGCGCACGCTGCGACGCGACAGCCTGGCGTGGCGCGGCCCGTGCCAGCCACATACGAAGGCGGCGGCTTCGCGCAGCGCGGGGTCGTCGGCGCTCCATGCGGCGAGGCAGGCGCGGGCGACATCGACGTCATGGATGAAGCCGAGCGCGTCCTGCGTGCGGATCAGCGCGGTGAGGTAGCTGGCGCTGCGCTTCTTCGGCAGCAACGGCGCGAAGAACTCGACGCCGTAGCGCAGCTGCTTGAAGGCAATGCGCAGCGCGTGCAGATGGGGCGGAGCGAGGTCGCGTGCGCTCGCGAGCCGCCGCGCCGCGCGCTTGCGCAGACGCTCCAGTTGCAACGCCGCGAAGGTCCGCAGGTCGACTGCGCCGATCAGGTCGTTGCTGGGCAGGTCGTACAGCTCGCACATCAGTTCGATCAGCAGGCGGCCCTGTTCGGCGGGATCGAGCGCCGCCTGCGCGTGTGCGCTGGCCGTCGCGTATTCGGCATCAAGACGCTGGCGCAGTCCGTCCAGCATCGTGCGCTCGGCGGCGTTGCTGCCGCGCACCGCAGGCAGCAGTTCATCCGCAAGCACGTCGAGGTCGCGGGTCTCGCCGAAGCGCGCGGCATTGTCCTTGACGATGCGCGACCAGCGCGCCACGAAGTCACCCGGCAGCGCCGGCTCGAACAGCCCGAGCAGCGAGCGCAGACGCCGCTGCGACACGCGCAGTTGATGCAGGAATTCGGCCCCGCCTTGCTGTGCCGCGCCGCTGGCGTTGTGCTGCCACTGCCGCACGCAGGCGAAAGCGAGTGCGCGGAAGGCCTCCAGCGGGGTCATGTCGGCCGTGATGTCGGACGCCTGGGCGCGGCTGGCCTGCACGCTCTGGCCGAGATGCAGGCGGAAGCCGCGTTCGGCCTTGCTGACATCGTCGGGCAGCAGCGGCATTTCCTGCGTCAGCCGGCGCGCGAACTGCAGCAGGTCGCGCGGCTTGCCCTGCGCCAGCTCCAGTTCTAGCTCGCAGATCGGCAGGCTGTGTTCGCCGGTTGTGACCTGGCCGGAATCGATCATCAGCAGGATGCGCGTCTCCGCGTCCGGCGCCCAGACGCGCGTTTCGCGGCGAAAGTGCGTATTGAACACCGCCTGCAGCCTGTCCGCGTGACGTGCCAGCTGCTTGCGGATGTGCGGGTGGTCGATGGCGGAGAAGTCGAAGCTGCCGTCATAGGGCTGCTCCCACTCCGGTCGGCTGGAGAGCCCGCCGGTCGACACGGCCGCGGCCTTCACGGTCTGCAGCCAGCGCCGTCCGGCCTTGCGCGTACGCACTGCGATGCGCTGGCGCTTGAGGTCCAGTTCGGGGGTGTCGAAATAGACATTGTCCAGCGTCACGGCGCGCCCCTGCGGTGCGCAGGCGGTGATCAGCGGATGACGCCGCAGCTTCGCCAGTGCACCGGGCGGAATCGCCAGCTTGAGTTCGATTTCATTGGCCATGCGTGCCGCTCCCGCGGGATTCGCTTCCGAAGACGATCTGCCAAAGGGCTTGCACCGGTTCGCGCGCGGTGGCCACCTCCGACACCCGCGCACGCGAGGGCTGACCGTTGAGGCGCTGGCGATGCTGCAGGCGGCGGAACAGGCGGTAGCTGTCGCTGCACTGCCCGGCAAGTTCGGCCGGGATCAGGCCCAGTTCGCCACACATCCGCAGCAGCGCGATGTTGCCGAGGTTGCGCGCAAGCTCGGGGTGCTGGTGGGCGTGTCCCAGCACCAGATACTGGATGATGAACTCGACATCCACCAGCCCGCCGGCGTCGTGCTTGAGTTCGAAATCCTCGCCCTTGTCGGCGTGTGCGTCGCGCATCTTTTGGCGCATCGCCAGCACCTCGTCGCGCAGCGTGGGGAGATCGCGCGGTTGGCGCAGGACTTCGCAGCGGATCTGCTCGAAGGCCGCACCGACGGCCTTGTCGCCGGCGGCGAAGCGCGCACGCGTCAGCGCCTGATGCTCCCACGGCCAGGCCGATTCGAGCTGGTACTTGCGGAAGGCCTCGACCGAGGTCACGAGCAGCCCGGCGTCGCCGTTGGGGCGCAGACGCAGGTCGGTTTCGAACAGGATGCCGGCGGCGGTGCGTGTCGACAGCCAGGTGTTCACGCGCTGGGCAAAGCGCGAATACACCTCCATGGCTTCCGGCGCCTCGTCGTCGAAGAGGAAGACGATGTCGAGATCCGAGGCGTAACCAAGCTCCTTGCCGCCGAGCTTGCCGTAGGCGATGACGGCGAAGGCGGGCTCGTCGCGGTGGCGCGTCTTGATCTTGCGCCACACCAGCGGCAGCGCGAGTTCGAGGATGAGGTCGGCCAGTGCCGAGAGGTGGTCGGCCAGTCGCTCGACCGTCAGCTTGCCGGCAATGTCCTGCGTGAGCAGCCGGAACACCTGCGCGTGGTGGTGCTCGCGCATCATGTCCATCTGGTGCTCCATGTCCGGCTCGATGGCCTCCAGCGCGGCGCGCAGTTCGGCGGTGAAGGCCGGCCAGTCCGGTTCTTCGTCGAGGTGGCGGTCGTCGAGCAGTTCGTCGAGCAGGATGGGGTGGCGGGTGAGGTAGTCGCTGGCCCAGCTCGACGCGCTCATCAGGTCGGCAACGCGTTTGAGGGCGTGCGGGTATTGCTGCAGCAAGGCCAGATAGGCGCCGCGCCGGCTGATGGTTTCGAGCAGCTTGATGCAGCGTGACAGGGTTTCATCCGGCTCGGCGGTGCCGGCCGCGACTTCGACGATGCGCGGCACCAGCGCATCGAGCCGGCAGCGGATTTCCGTCGGCAGTTGCTGGTAGCGCGGACTGTCGTGCAGTTCGGCGAGCTTGTGCGACACCGTTTGCGGACTGGCGTAGCCGAGCTGGGCGAGCACCGGGTCGAACGCGTCCTCGCGGCCGGAGGCCCAGACCTGGTCGAGTTCGTCCTTCTCGTCGCGGTCGGTCGGGTCGCTGAAGACCTCGTCGAAGTGGCGGCTGACGACGCGTCGATGGGCGTCCAGCCGTTCCATCAGCGCCGTCACCGAATCACACTCCATGGCTCGGGCGATGAGTGCCATGTCCGCCTCTGAGTCGGGCAGATCGTGGGTCTGGGCATCGTCGAGATACTGCAGCCGATGTTCCAGACGGCGCAGGAAGTCATAGGCGCGCGACAGTTCGTCCACCGTCGCCGGGGCGAGGATGTTGCGTTCGGCCAGACGTTCGAGCACGCGCAGCGTGGGGCGGATCTGCAGGGCACGGTCACGTCCGCCGCGGATGAGCTGGAAGACCTGCGCGATGAACTCGATCTCGCGGATGCCGCCCGGACCGATCTTGACGTTGTTGGCGCGGTCGCGACGCGTCACCTCGCGGCGGATCTGCGCATGCAGGTTGCGCATGGCGTTGAACGAGCCGTAGTCGAGATACTTGCGGAAGACGAAGGGGCGCGAGACGCGATCGAGCTCGAGAAAGCGCTCGCCGTTGAGCGCGCGCGCCTTGATCCAGGCATAGCGTTCCCACTCCCGCCCCTGGGTGATGAAGTAGTTCTCCAGCGCGTCGAAGGAGCACACCAGCGGGCCGGAATCGCCATTCGGGCGCAGGCGCATGTCGACGCGGAAGACCTGGCCGTGCTCGGTGACGTCGCACAGGGTCTTGATGATGCGTTTGCCCAGACGCTCGAAGAACTCGAAGTTGCTGATGACCTTGTTGCCGCCGGTATCGCCGTCTTCCGGGTAGACGAAGATCAGGTCGATGTCGGACGAGACATTGAGTTCGCGTCCTCCCAGCTTGCCCATGCCGATGATGATCAGCTCCTGCTCCCAGCCGGAGCGCGAGAGGGGGCGGCCGTGGCGTGCGATCAGCGCTTCGAGGTGCACCTCGTGGCTGATCTGGATGGCGATTTCCGCCAGCACGGTCATGGTTTCGGTGACCTCGGCGAGGTCGGCCAATCCGTTCAGGTCGCGTACCGCGAGGTGGCTCAGCACCCAGGTGCGCAGCCGCCGCAGGGCGCTTGGCAGCTCTTCCTCGCTGCGCGCTGCATCGCCCAGAAAGGCCCGCATGGCGTCGGCGTCGATTGCGCCGCCGACCGAACCCCGCAGGCTGTCGGCGAGCCAGGCGCGGCTGTCGAGCATGCGGGCGAGGTAGCGGGACAGTTCGGCGGCGTGGGCGATGTGTTGGTCGTGCATGGGTGCGTCCTGCGGTCAGATGGGCTCGACAGCGGGCATGATGCAGGCAGCCCGTCGCGCCGACAAGCGCGCCCCGACGGGCTTTCGCGCACCGTCGGCGATCACCGCTGCTAGAATGTTGCACGGCTGCAAAGCGCCGCCGCTGGCGCGTTGCAGCGGCGTGGTCGATGCCGCTTTCATTTGCCGTCGATCAGACCGTGCCCGCTCACCCGACCATGACCACTCTCCCGCCTTCCGCTGATTCGCCCGACGCCGCCGCTCCGGCGCCGCGTGCGCGCTCGCGCGGCGGTGTGCGCTGGCTCGTGCGCGTGGTCGTGCTGCTGTTCTTCGTCATCGGAATTGCATTGCTGGCGCTGCGTGAGCTGGTGTTGCCGCGCATCGACGAACATCGCGAATGGATCGCGCAGCGTCTGTCGCAGGCCATTGGCGTGGAGGTCCGCATCGACCGGCTCAGCGCCGATCTGCCGGGCGCCGGGGTCCGCCTGCAGGCCTCCGGCATCGCGGTCGGGGACGGTGCGTCGGCACTGCGCCTGGAGCGGGTCGAGGCACAACTGGGCTGGTCCTCGCTGCTTTCGGGGCGTCCGTATTTTCGTAACCTGACCTTGATCGGCCCTGACCTGACGGTTATCCGGGAGGCGGATGCTTCGCTGCACGTGGCCGGGGTTGAACTGGGCGGCGAAGGCGACGGGGGCGGGCTGGCCGCTTGGCTGTTCGCTCAGGGCGAAGTGGCCATCGTCGATGCCCGCATCGCCTGGGACGACCGTCTGCGCGGCGCTCCGCTGCTGCAACTGGAGGAGGTCGGCCTGCGTGTCGAGCGCATCGCCGGGCGCTACCGTTTCGGGCTGCAGGGACGTCCCGATGCCGCGCTGGCGGGCCGGGTCGACGTGCGCGGCGACCTCGTCTCCGATCAGCCGGCTGATCCGGCACGCTGGAACGGTCAGCTGTACGGA
>JAJLLM010000111.1:0-10891 GCA_033837965.1 Pseudazoarcus pumilus | reverse complement strand
GCCCTCCTGACGGACGCACCGCACCTCGTCACCGACGCGGATGCGCCCGCCGGTCAGCACGCGCGCGGTCACCCCGCCGTGGCCGCGCATGGCATTGAATCCACCGGGGCCGAGCACTTCTTCCATGCGCGAGCAGGGGTCGCAGGCGCCGGTGATCTCGAACACCGCCTCGCCCACCTGCAGTACCAGCGGACGGTCCTTGAACAGGCTGCGGGTGGCGAACAGGTTGAGGCCGGAGATGACGAGGTTACGGCGCAGTTCAGCCGCATCCACGCTGGCACGGCCGGCAAAGGCGGCGATCACCGGCAGATGCTCGGCCTGCAGCAGGGTGACCTGCCGCTTGCTGCCGCCGGGACGACTGGGTGGCGCGAAGGAGGAGCGGTCACCCTCCAGCCCGCGCTCGGCCAGCGCTTCGATTTCCGTTACAGACTTTACCGGCTGCAAACGCGCCGGACGCAGGAAAATGGCTTCCACACGCCCTGCGCGCGGGTGGCGCGCAACGATGCTGCGCATCGAAGGCTCGTCGAGATCGATGTCTTCGCCGGTGCTCATTCGGACTTGTCCCCGTCGGCCAGCGCTTGTGCCGCCTCCTTGCGCTGCACCAGATAGCGGCGGATGCCGATGCCGATGAAGGCCACCGTGAACACCGCTCCGAGAAAGCGCACCACACCGGCCAGCGGTTGCAGTTCGGGGTCGCCGGTGCCGATCAGGATGGTCGGGATGAGGAATACGCCAATGGCCAGCCCGCCGGCTGCGAGCTTGGCGGAGAAGGTCCAGTCCGAGCGCAGGGCGATCTGGTAGAGGCGCTCATTGCGTTTGAAACGATTTCGCATCAGCGGTGGCTGCCGGAAAAACACATGAAGGCGCATCTTACCGCCCGGTTTTCGGGGTACAAAGGAAAGCGGCAGCCGGAGGGCCTCCGATGCGCCTGAGACTGAACAGACATCCGTAAAGGAGATGGGCCATGCAGCGCATTCATCGCATCGTACTGGCGGCCTTGGCCGCCCTCTTCGCGCACGCGGCCGCGGCAAACTCCGATCTGGCTGGCTCGTACGTAGGCATCCTGCCCTGCGCCGATTGTCCGGGCCTGGAGCTGCGGCTCGACCTGTTCGAGGACGGTGCCTTTCACCAGCGCAGCGTGTATCGCGAGCGCGACCGCAGCTTCGACCGCGTCGGCCGCTGGGTACGCCAGGGCGATACCATTGAACTGCGCTACGGACATGGCGAGCTGCGGCGCCTGAGCTACGGTCGTGGCTGGCTCACGCTGCTCGACACCGACGGCCGCCCGATTGCGTCGCAACTCAACTACACGCTGAACCGCTCGGCGCTGCTCAGCCGCATCGAGCCGCGCGTCACGCTGGATGGGCACTTCACCTACTTCGCCGACAGCGCGCAACTGGAAGACTGCGCCACCGGGCGGCGCATGCCGGTGGCGATGGAAGGGGCCTATCTGCAACTCGAACGCGCAGCGAGCCGCGGCCGTGCCGATCCGCAGCGCGGTCTGCCGGTGCGGGTGGAGGCGCGCATCGTCGAACGCGTGAACATGGAAGGGCCGCCGCGCCCGACCGTGATCGTCGACAAAGTGGTACAGACCGGCACACCGGTGAGTTGCACGCCGTCCGCCGCAACGAGCGTGCGGAACGCCGTCGCTGCAGTGACCGAACGCGTGGTACGCGTGTTCCGGCCGGGAGTTCAGACGGTGGAACCGGCCGTCGCCACGCCGCCGGTCGAGCCGGTGACGCCTGCCCCGACGATGCCCGCAGAACCGCAGCAGCCGCCCGTCCAGACCTTCGAACTGGTTTCGCCGCCCCCGCCGCCGGTCGCCCCGCGCACCGTGACCGAAGCGCCCCCGCCGCCGCCCGCCCCGGCGCCGGCTCCCGCGGTCGTCCCGACGACAGACGGGCCGACGCTGCACGGCACGCAATGGCGGCTGGTGCGCCTGGGTGAACAGGACATCACGATGACAGACCGTGAGCGCATCCCCTATCTGATGTTTGCGCCGAGCGAATCCCCGCGCGTCTCGGGCTCGACCGGCTGCAACCGCTTCAAGGGGGGCACCACCATGGCGGGCGGATCGATCCTGTTCGGTGGCATCGTCGCCACCAAGATGGCCTGCGCGGGCGCACCCGACATCGAGCGCGAGTTCCTCGACGCGCTGGACAAGGCGCGCAGCTGGCGCATCCGCGACAATCACTTCGAACTGTCGGGCAGCGACGGCCGCTCCGTGGCGCGCTTCGTGGCGGTGCGCTGAGCCGGAGGCAGGGCGCAGACGGCATCGGGTTTGCGCCACAGCGCGCGCAGCCGCAACACCACGCGGTAGCCCAGTTCCAGCACATGCACGATGCCCGGTAGCGCAGCGATGCGGCCGGCCACCCGCAGGCGCGGCAGGTGCTGCCACAGCAGCGCGAAGGCCAGCGCACCGGAGGCCAGGCGGCCGTCCGGCCGCCGCACGTGAAAGCGCGCCATGGCGGCGGCGTAATCCAGATCAGACCCCAGCGTGGCCGGCTCGGCCGACACGAGATTCACCCAGTGGATGGCCCCGGCGCCAGGCTGACGCTGGTAGAAGCCGATTTCACGGCTGCACAGCGGACAGCCGCCGTCGTAGTACACGGTGAGTGATTCGCTCATGGATTCTCCATTGCACGGTCGAACAGGTCAGCTTGCGCGGGGGCTGGGGCTGCGGCCTTGCGGCGGGGTTTGCGGCGCACCGGGCCCTTGCGGCTGCCATGCTGCAGGAACACACGCTGCGCCTCTTCCTTGAGACCGGGGCGCTTGCGCCACTCGGCCATGCGAGCACGGGCCTCGCGCAGTCCCTGCTCCGGCTCGACCACCGGTGCGGGGTAGTCGCGACCGATCAGCACGCCGCAGGCCGCCTGTACATTGGCGGGCATCTTCCACGGCTCGAACAGCCAGGCGTCCGGCACCCGACGCAGCGCCGGCAACCAGCGGCGCACGAAGGCGCCGTCGGGGTCGTGGTCGCGTGCCTGCTTCACCGGGTTGTACACGCGCATGGCATTGATGCCTGTCACGCCGGACTGCATCTGCACCTGCGGCCAGTGGATACCGGGCTCGTAATCGGTGAACAGACGCGCCAGATGCAGCCCCGGCTCACGCCAGTGCAGCCACAGGGGATACGCCGCAAAGCTCATGAGCATCGCGCGCATGCGGAAGTTGAGCCAGCCGGTCTGAGTCAGCATGGCCATGCAGGCGTCCACCAGCGGCACGCCGGTTTCCCCGCGCGCCCAGGCCTGAAACCGGACGGGGTCGAAATCCGGCTCGCGCAGCCCGTCGTAGCCGCGGTGCATGTTGCGCACTTCAAGCGACGGTTCGGACTCCAGTTTCTGGATGAAATGGCAGTGCCAGTGCAGACGCGACTCGAAGGCGCGCAGCGAGGCCAGCAGCCTCGGGGGGCGCTGCTCGGCGGGCAATTCGGCAAGTTCGGCCGCACGGGCCCGGGTGGCACGCACGACTTCGCGGATCGAGACATTGCCCCAGGCCAGATACGGCGACAGCCGTGAGCAAGCGGTAGGCGCCTTGAGCGGGCTGGAGATGCCGCCGCGATAGGCTGCGGCGCGGCCATCGAGGAAGTCGCGCAACACCGTGACGCCGGCCCTCCGGCCTCCGGGCTGAAAGGCTCCGGGGGCGGGCGACAGGGGCGGCGGGCCGCACAGGGCAGCCACGCTCAGCGGCAGATCGGGGGCCGTTGCCGGCAGCGGTGCCACCTCTGCCGCCATGAAGCCCTCCCACTCGGCGTTCCAGTGGTCGCGGTCGGGCAGGCGGCGGACCACCCCCATCTGCGGCAGCTCGGTCCAGCGCACACCGTGTGTGCGACACCAGTCGGCCACCGCACGGTCACGCGCATAACTGGCGAGATTGCCGGTTTCCTCGTGGCTCCACAGCCCTGCCAGCGGATACGCCGCACGCAGGGCATCGAGCGCCTCGATCACCTCGCCCTGCCACACCAGCAGACGGATGTTGGCACGCGCCAGATCCTGCGCCAGTTCGGCCAGCGAGGCCTCCACAAAACCCTGATGACGCGCTGCGGCATCCGGCTGCATGAGCTGGGACGGCTCGAAGCAATACATGGCGAGCAGCGGGCCGCTGCGGCTGGCGCGATGCAGGGGCCAGTGGTCGCGGACACGCAGGTCTCGCTTGAACCAGACGAGGTGGAGAGGCGCGGACAGGGGTGACTCCGTGTGAGAACTTTGCGCGGAATGTTTGTCCTAGACAAACCCGCTTTCACTGACCACGCCCATGCACGCAAGTTCGCCCGCGCTGCTGCTGTCGCCACCCGTGCCGGCCGACGAGCCGCCTCCACCGTCCGGCATGCACTTTCCGCCGCACCGCCTGAGCGCGCTGCGTCGTGCGCTGACCGCCGACCCGGTTGCCTATGCAGCACAGCGGAACGACGTCGGCCCGGCCGTCACCGCGCTCTCGCCCTACGTCACGCACGGCCTGCTGCCGGCAGCCGAGCTGTTCGCGCTGTGGCGCGAGCGCTTCGGCCTGACGCTGGATGACGCGCTGCTACGGCAGCTCGCGTGGCGCGGCTTCTTCCGGCATGTGCGGGACCGACTGGGGGACGCGATCCTGTCCGATGTACGCCCTGCCGCGCATGCGCCGACTGTTCCTTACGCAAAGGACTTGCCGGAGGACCTGCTCACGGCACGCACCGGCGTGCGCGTGATCGACGAATCGGTGAAGCAGCTCTACGCCAGCGGCTGGCTGCACAACCACCAGCGGCTGTGGCTGGCGAGCTACTGCGTGCATCTGCGCAAGCTGCATTGGCGTGTCGGCGCGGACTGGATGTACGGCCACCTGCTCGACGGCGATGTGGCCAGCAACCATCTGTCGTGGCAGTGGGTGGCCGGCACCTTCAGCAGCAAGCCCTATCTGTTCAACGCAGCCAATGTCGCGCGCTTCGCGCCCCACCTGGCCAGCCCCGGCAGCGTGATCGACACCGACTACGAGACGCTGGCGCAGATTGCCGCGACGGCGCCGGATGTCGGCCCGGCGCCCTGCCGGGCTCCCGCAACGGAAGTGCCGCCGCTGCGCCAGCGCCCCGTCCAACGCGTCGCAGCGGCGGACTTTGCCCGCCTCACGCGGGAGCGCAAGGTGGCGCTGCTGCACCCCTGGTCACTGGATCGACGCCCCGCGGCAGAGTGCGTGCTGGGGGTGATCCTGTTGCCCTTTCACGCGCGCTTCCCGTGGTCGGACATGCGCTGGGACTTCGTCCTCACGCGCATGCGCAGCCTGTGCGATGCGATCTGGATCGGTCGTCCGGCGCAGCTCGCACCGCTGCTGGCCGGCTGCACGCAGGCGAGCAGCAGCCTGCCGCCCGAGCCGGACTACGCCACGGCGCTGAGCTCGCTGAAGGTGCGCTTCGACACACCGATACCATGGCTACCCGAACCCGACAGGGCCATGCCATCCTTCTCGGCCTGGATGCGCTGGATGCGCGAGGCCCACCCCGAACTCTTCGCGCCCGAACGTGCGCATGCCCGGAGATTGCATTGAACACGACTGACCGATCCATCCCGCGCCCGGCCCTGTGGCTGGGCATTGGCGGGCTGATTCCCTTCGTCGGCATGGCCGCGCTGATCCTCGCCGACATGGGGAACGCGGTGCGCTGGTCGTATGTGCTGCTCAATTACGGCGCCGTCATCGTGAGTTTTGTCGGGGCCTTGCACTGGGGGTTCGCGGTGTTGTGGCCACGGCCGGATCAGGGCCTGCGCACGCGGCTGCTGGTGTGGTCGGTGGTGCCGGCGCTCGGGGCCTGGGTGGCGCTGCTGCTGCCCACCGCCCTCGGTCTGCCGCTGCTGGCGGCCTTACTGGCGGTGCATTATGCGTTCGATCTGGCGCTGCGCCGTCACGGCGTGTTGCCGAAATGGTATCCACGCCTGCGCACCGCGCTGACGCTGGGCGCGATCATCAGCCTGCTGGTTGCGACCTTCGCGCTGTGAAGATTGCGGTGATCGGCGCCGGCATTGCGGGCCTGTCCTGCGCACGACACCTGCAGGCGGCCGGCCTGAACGTCGAGGTGTTCGAGAAAAGTCGCGGACCGGGCGGCCGCTGCAGCACACGACGCGGCGACGGCTGGCAAGCCGACCATGGCGCCCAGTACTTCACGGCGCGTGATGCGCGTTTCCGCGCGCTGGTGGCACGCCTGCGCGCAGACGGCGTCGTCGCCCCGTGGGAGGCGCACATCGTGTCGATTGCCCCCGACGGAAACTGCGCGCCACTCAGCAGCACGACCGAGCGTTTCGTAGGTACACCACGCATGTCGGCGATCGGCCGCTGGCTGGCCGAAGGGCTGGCCGTGCATTACGAGACGCGGGTGGAGGCTCTGGTGGCAGATCCGGCGGGCTGGCGGCTCCTCACCTCCGGCGAACCTGCCGGGCCTTACGCGGCCGTGGTGGTTAGCCTGCCCGCTGCGCAGTCATCGGCGCTGCTGCTGGAAGTTGCACCGGAGCTGTCGGACATCGCCGCCGGCTGCGCGATGGAAAGCTGTCATGCCCTGATTGCGCGCTATGCGTCCGATCCCGGCCTGCCCTTCGACGCGGCCTTCATCAACACCGGCATGCTGTCGTGGGTTGCCCGCGACAGCAGCAAGCCTGGCCGGCCTGCCGGCCACACCTGGGTGCTGCATGCGCCGACATCAGTGGCGGCATACGACGCACCGGCAGAGCAGGTAATCGAAGACATGCTGGAGGCCTTCGGGCGGCTCGGCGCACCCCGCCCGGACGCACTGACACTGCACCGCTGGCGCTTTGCACGCAACGTGGCGGGCGATGATCGCGGCGCGCTGTGGGCGCCGGCCAGGCGTCTCGGTCTGGCTAGCGACTGGCTCCACGGCGGACGCATCGAAGACGCATGGCTGAGCGGGCTGCAGCTGGCAGAGCGCCTGCTGGCAGCACCGCCCGCGACCCTCGCTCAGCGCTCGAACTCGACGCCGTAGCGAAGCTTCAGGAACCGGCGAAGGTAATCGACCACTTCCGGCCGCATGTCGGTCAGTGCCCTGCGAACACGCTGCAACTCGTTGCCGTACAGCACCGGATAGCCGCCCAGTTGCGCCTGCGCGTCGCTGTGAAAGGCTGCATCGCGCACCATCGCCGCGACGGCGCTGCTGACGGCCTGGCGTTGCTCAGGCGTTGCGTCACCGTGCATCCAGAGGCTGGCGCGTGCCTGCTGCACCAGCGGCACGACCAGCCTGAAGGCATCCCAGGCCGGGCCGTCCGGCGCGCGGCCGAACACGCGCTCATACAGCTGGGGGGCGGTCACCAGCTCCGGCACGGCCGGATCAGGCACGGAACGGCCGGCATCGTCGATGAATCCGATGGCGTACAGCGGCACCACCCGACGCAGTCGCACGAGCGGTTCGAGGCGGGCCAGATAGACCGGAGTGGACTGGGTATTGATGCTCAATTCGCCCCGCTCGAACGCGGTCAGCGTCGCGCCACGTCCGCCGAAGCCCGGCGCCGGACGATAGTCGAGATCGAACATCTCCAGCGTGACGAGCGACTCGATCTGTCCGATGGGGTCATTGATGCCTTTGGTCAGGCGCCCCCGTAACCTGCGGATGTCAGTCGGGTTCGATATGCCCGAGTCCGCAGCCACCACCGTGACATGACCCATGGGGGCCGCCAGCAGTGGCTGCAGACGCGTGAAATCAAGCTCCAGCCCACGCAAGCCGAGCATGGCGCGCAGCTTCAGATGGCCCGAGGCGGCCAGCAACGTGAGCGGCTCGGCGGCCTTGCCCGCCACGAAGGCGTTGGCGCCGGTCACCCCTCCCATGCCGGTGATGTTGTCGACCACCACCTGCGGCTTGCCCCGCAGATGCTTGCCGAGATGCCGCGCCACCAGACGCGCAAAGGTATCGGTTCCGCCCCCCTCGGAGAACGGCACGATGATGCGCACGGTCTCGGCCTGCACGGTGGGCGCAAGACACCCCAGGCACAGTGAAAGCAGAACGGTGCGCAGCCTGCGCGGCAACTTGGACATGAGCATATCTCCGGCTTGCCGCGCCATTTATCCACGCATGTGTTTCAGTTGCAAGCGCACGCCCCAAAAGAAAACGGACCCCGCAGGGTCCGTTTCACTCAATGCCGTCAGCGTACGGGCGGTGCGCTGATCAGCGGAGCAGGAGGCTTTCGCCCATCAAGAACTCACGACGACACGGGCGGCCTGACGACCTTCGCGCAACGCGGGGCGAAGCCCGCGCTCCAACATCCCCCGCCCTTGGGCGATTCGCCACTCAGCGAGGCAACAGGCTCTCACCCATGAGGAACTCATCCACGGCGCGTGCGGCCTGACGACCCTCGCGAATCGCCCACACGACCAGGCTCTGACCGCGACGCACGTCCCCTGCGGCAAAGACCTTGTCGACGTTGGTGGCGTAGCAACCGGCGCCGTCGGTCGTGGCGTTGGCGTTACCGCGCTTGTCCTTGTCCACGCCGAAGGCGTCGAGCAGACCGCCCACCGGATGGACGAAGCCCATGGCGAACAGCACGAGGTCGGCCTTCAGCTCGAACTCGGTGCCCGGCACCTCGACCATGCGGCCATCCTTGAACTCGACGCGGCAGGCGCGCAGACCGGTGACCTTGCCGTCCTTGCCGAGGAATTCCTTGGTGGCGACGGCGAAGTCGCGCTCGCAGCCTTCCTCGTGCGAGGACGAGGTACGCAGCTTGACCGGCCAGTACGGCCAGGTGAGTTCCTTGTTCTCCTGCTCGGGCGGCATCGGCATCAGTTCGAACTGCGTGACCGAGGCGGCGCCGTGGCGGTTGGAGGTACCCACACAGTCCGAACCGGTGTCACCACCACCGATCACGACCACATGCTTGCCCTTGGCGGAAATCGGGTTGGCGGGGCCACCACCGACTTCCTTGTTCTGCGGCACCAGCAGTTCCATGGCGAAATGCACGCCGGACAGCTCGCGGCCCGGCACCGGCAGATCGCGCGGCACTTCCGAACCACCGGCGAGGATGACGGCGTCGAAGTCTTTCTTGAGCTGATCGGCGCTGACCACTTCAGTAGCGTCATTGTTGATGCCGGCGGGCAGATTCTTGTCGCCTACGATGACGCCGGTTCGGAAGGTGACGCCTTCAGCCTGCATCTGCTCGACGCGACGGTCGATCAGATGCTTTTCCATCTTGAAGTCAGGGATGCCGTAGCGCAGCAGACCGCCGACGGCGTTGCTCTTCTCGAACACGGTCACGTCGTGGCCGGCGCGCGCAAGCTGTTGGGCAGCCGCCATGCCGGCGGGCCCTGAGCCGACCACGGCAACCTTCTTGCCGGTCTTGGCCTTGGGCGGCAGCGGCTTGACCCAGCCTTCTTCCCATGCCTTGTCGATAATGGCGTGCTCGATGGACTTGATGCCCACCGCGTCGTCATTGATGTTGAGCGTGCACGCCGCTTCGCACGGCGCCGGGCAGATACGGCCGGTGAACTCCGGGAAGTTGTTGGTGGAGTGCAGCACCTCAATGGCTTCACGCCACTGGTTGCGGAACACCAGATCATTCCAGTCCGGAATGATGTTGTTCACGGGACAGCCGTTGTTGCAGAACGGAATGCCGCAGTCCATGCAGCGCGCACCCTGGATGGCCGCCTGCTTGTCGTCCAGACGCAGAACGAATTCGCGGTAGTTCTTGAGACGCTCCGGAACCGGCGCATAGGCCTCGGACAGACGCTCGTACTCAATGAATCCGGTTGGCTTGCCCATTTGTTACGCGGCCTCCAGTTGCTTCTGACGCTGCGCGGCGATTTCGCCCAGCGCGCGACGGTATTCGTTCGGCATGACCTTGACGAACTTCGCCCGGTAGCCGTCCCAGTTGTCGAGAATCTCCTTCGCGCGCGGGCTGCCGGTGAAGCGCAGATGGCGTTCGATGAGACCCTTGAGGATCAGTTCATCATCCATTTCGAGGTGGTCGATGTCGACGCGACCGAGCGATTCAAGTTCATCGCCCGACTCGGAACCCTTGCGTGCCTCGATCTCGTCCGGCAACGGCTCCAGTGCGACCTGTGCCATGTTGCAGCGCGTCTCGAAGTCACCCTTCTCGTCGAGCACGTAAGCCACACCACCGGACATGCCGGCAGCGAAGTTGCGGCCGGTGTTGCCGAGCACGATGACGGTACCGCCGGTCATGTATTCGCAGCCGTGGTCGCCCACGCCTTCCACAACCGCCGTTGCACCGGAGTTACGCACCGCGAAACGCTCGCCGCCGACGCCGGCGAAATACACCTCGCCCTCGGTCGCGCCGTACAGCACGGTGTTGCCGACGATGATGTTGTCCAGCGTCTTGCCGCGGAACTCACCGACCGGGCGCACGATGATGCGGCCGCCCGACAGGCCCTTGCCGACGTAGTCGTTGCCTTCGCCGTTGAGCTCGAAGGTCACGCCACGCGTCAGGAAGGCGCCGAAGCTCTGACCGGCGGTGCCGGTGAGCTTGACGTGGATGGTGTCGGTCGGCAGACCGTCGTGGCCGTACTTCTCGGCGACGCGCCCCGACAGCATGGCGCCGACGGTGCGGTTCACGTTCTTCACCGGCAGATCGATGCTGACGCGCTCACCACGCTCCAGCGCCGGCTTGGCCAGCTCGATGAGCTTGTTGTCGAGCGCCTTCTCGAGGCCGTGGTCCTGCTTCTCGGTATGGAACACGGTGGTGCCCGCAGCGACGGCCGGGCGATAGAAGATGCGGCTGTAGTCCAGACCACGCGCCTTCCAGTGCGAGATGCCGGGCTTCATGTCGAGCAGGTCGGCACGGCCGATCAGTTCGTCGAAGCTGCGAATGCCGAGCTGGGCCATGATCTCGCGCACTTCCTCGGCAACGAAGAAGAAGTAGTTCACGACGTGCTCGGGCTGGCCCGAGAACTTCTTGCGCAGCACCGGATCCTGCGT
>JAJLLM010000110.1:0-5515 GCA_033837965.1 Pseudazoarcus pumilus | reverse complement strand
GCGCAATCCGATTTGCTTGTTTCGCCCTTGTATTGTTCGCCCACTCCAGAAATCGGCTCACGACACCCACTCACCCTGACCGACATTCAGCATGAATCGATACCTCCTCACAATCATCCCCGCCTTGCTGCTGACAGCCTGCGTCAGTCCGCGCTTCGATGCCGGCGGGCGCGAAACGGTGCTGCCGCTGCAGCGCGCGTGGTTCGAGGGGCAGATCGTGGAGTACGTGACCACAGACGTATCCGACCGCGCAATGGCCGAAGCGCACGGCATCAACCACGTGCCGCGCCTGGCCGAGGCGGCGGCCTTGCGCGGGGCGCAGGCGCTGACGTCGCGGGTGTACAAGTTTCCGGCAGGTGAGCAGATCGGGGTATTCCAGTCGTCCCCGAACCCTGCCGGCAGCCGCAATACCGACCTTGCTTACAGCCCCTTGTGGCGGGTGGTGATGGTGCGCTGGCTGCGTGCTGAGGCGGTGACCGAACTCAAATCGGAAGAAGCTGTGCTGGCCGCAGAGGAGCGGGGGGATCTGGCGCTTGAAGTCACCGATATCGTCATCAACTGCCCGGTAACGCGCTCGGCCGACGGCACGGCACTTCGGGGCTTGCGCTGAGCCACGCTGCCAGCCCCCCTCGACGAGCAACACATTTGGATGGATTCGGCGTCCAGTCCGACTGGTACAAAACAATCCGCTTGGCTTGCCATGCGGACCTGACACACGTCAGCCTTTGCCGCCTTCGGCCTCCTGTGCCTGCAGCTTCTGCTCGATCTCCGCGGCCTCGGCGCTGAGGCGCGAGTAATTCAGGATGTCGCCGTTGCGCTGGCAGTGCATGGCCTCTTCGAGCTTCTGCTGATACTGCGCCTGCAGGGTCTTGCGGGGGTCTTTCCTGAACAATCCGAACATGGCTGATCCTCGGTTGAGCGCGCCGGGCGGCGTGCTGGGCGGGGCTATGACCGCCGGCCCGGCGCACGGTTCAGCGCATGCCGGGCGGGGCGACTTGTGCTTGAATCTGCTCACCACTGTGCCGGAGTCTGTACCGACATGAAGCCCGCTGCCGTAACCCTGATTGCTGCCGTGTTGCTGACCACCACGGCGGCCTGCGCCAACGATGCCACGTCCTGGCGCGAACGCCGCGCGGCGGCCGAGGTTGCGACTACCGGCACGCACGAACACTCATTGCGTTTCGCCGGCGACGCCCGCAATTACGTGCTGCACATCCCCGCCCGCCTCGACCCGGCGCGGCCGGCGCCACTGGTGGTGGCCATGCATGGCGGTGGCGGGCACGCGGCCTACATGGCGGACGACGAGCGCTACGGCCTCATCACCGCAGCCGAGCGCGAGGGCTTTGTGGTGGTGTTTCCCAACGGCTACAGCAAGTTTCCGCGCGGCCGGCTGGCGACCTGGAATGCAGGCGGCTGCTGCGGCGATGCGCGCGACCGCAGCAGCGACGACGTGGGCTTTGTGCGCGCAGTGGTGGCGGAGGTGGAGTCGCGCGTGAAGATCGACCCGGCGCGCATCTTTGCCACCGGCATGTCCAACGGCGGGATGATGGCCTACCGCCTGGCCTGCGAGGCGGCCGACCTGTTCCGCGCGGTAGCGGCGGTAGCGGGTACGGAAGCCATGCAGCGCTGCACGCCGTCGCGCCCGGTGCCGGTACTGCACATCCACGCGCGCAACGACACGCATGTGCTGTTCGATGGTGGAGCCGGGCCGGATGCCTTTCGGGACGAATCCAAGGTGATGGACTTTGTCTCCGTGCCGGACACAGTGGCGCGGTGGGTCGAACGCAACCGCTGCGAAGGCCGCCCGGTGCGCGTGCTCGACACCCCCGGCGCCTACTGCGAGCGCTACCGCGGCTGCCGTGACGATGCCGCCGTGCAGTTGTGCGTGACCGAGCAGGGCGGGCATTCCTGGCCCGGCGCGCAGACCGTGCGGCGCGGCAAGGAGGGTGCGTCGCAGGCGCTGGATGCGAATTCGGTGATGTGGCGCTTCTTCAGCGAGCATTCGCGCTGAGGGCTTTTGGCAACAGGTGCTGTGGTGAACGCCACATTTGCCCTGTGCGTCATCGCGGACTTCGCTCACACTGGCGCCTGCTGCCAGCACCGCCTTGCTGCACCGGCGCGGCGGCAACGGATTGCTGAGTTGTCTTACGTGCCATGAGTGAAGCGGATTCCCCGGCCGATGCCTGCTGACCTGACTGCGCTGTATCCCAAGCTGATCAACCTGATGCTGGACACGGTCTTCGTGGTGGACGCAGAAGACCGCATCGCCTTTGTCAGCGACACCTGCAGCACGCTGCTGGGCTTCGAGCCGGATGAAATGGTGGGCACGCTGATCACCGACTACATGCATCCGGACGACCTCGCCATGACCGTGGCGGCCTCGCGCCGCGTGATGAGCGGCAAGGCACACATCGATTTCCGCAACCGCTACGTGCGCAAGGACGGCAGCGTGGTGCACCTGCTGTGGTCAGCGCGCTGGGTGGAGGAAGAGCAGGTACGCATCGGGGTCGCGCGGGACGTCACGGCCTTGATGCAGGCCGAGGCCGAACTGCGCTTCCAGGCCCACCACGACCCGCTGACCAAGCTGACCAATCGTTCCCTGTTCCAGGACCGCCTTGAAACCGCCCTGCGCTCCGCACGACGGCGTGAAGGCCGGCTGGCCTTGCTGTTCGTGGATCTCGACGATTTCAAGCACATCAACGACATGCACGGGCATGCGATGGGCGACCACCTGCTGTGTGTCGTGGCACGCCGGCTGGAACGTTGCGTGCGTGAATCCGACACCGTGGCACGTCTGGGCGGCGACGAATTCGTGGTGCTCTTGGCAGACATCCACTCGACCGCGGCCGTATCCGCCAAGGTGGATCAGATCCTCTGCGCCATGGCCGAGCCACTGGGGGCGGAGTTCAATGGACTCCAGATGCCCTCCTGCAGCATCGGTGTCGCCTGCTACCCCGCAGACGGGCTGGATTCAGCCACGCTGATGGGCCACGCCGATGACGCCATGTACCGCATGAAGCGGCAACGCACATAGCGCCCTGGTTGGCAGTACGCCAGCATGACTGCATGCTGGCGCTTGCAAGAACGCGGGAGCCGGACATGCAACGCCTTCTGAACATACTGCTGGTGCTGATCTTTCTCGCTTCGGGCGGGGCCAAGCTGGCGGCACTCGATTTCGAGGTTGCGGCCTTCACACGCTGGGGCTTTCCGCTGTGGTTCATGACCCTCACGGGCGTCCTCGAAGTCGCCGGGGCCGTCGGCCTGCTCATGCATCGTCTGGCGGCACTGGCTGCGGGCTGCCTGGCGCTGCTGATGCTGGGTGCCATCGCCACGCATGTGCTGCATGCGGAGTGGCTCATGCTGATCCTTGCCACCGCCATCTGCGCGGCCGCCGCATGGCGCAGCTGGCTGGGAAGACAGGAACTGCGGGCGCTGGCGAAGTCGCTCACCCACGGCAAGACATGACTCCCGCGTATTCCGATGTGCCAGATGCCGGCGTGATCGGACTTGTGAGGGGCCGGATCATGCCCTATGAAGAAAACTGAGGTGAGCTTTCACTCGCTTCACCGGCAGCGGCGCCTCTCCGCATTGAATGCCGCTGCGTTCTGACTTCGCCATCGCTTTATCCACCGTGCAACGGAGGTTGAAGATGAGCCTTGTCGCAATCCTGGTGCTCACGTTCATTGTGGCCTGCTGTCTGGCGCCGGCGGTCTGTGCCATGCGCAAACGCATGTGGCGTGCGCTTTCGCTGTGGGCATCGCTCACCGCTGCACTGCTGCTGGCGGCCTGGCTGGTGGAGGCCGAGCCGCTGCGCGCGGCGCTGGTGAGTTGCGCACTGTGGCTGGAACTCTGGCTGTGGCGCATCGCGCAGTATCCGATGGTCCCGGACACGCAACTGGAGGCCAACGGCGACGCCGGCCACCGCGGCACGGAGGCCTGAGATGGACATGCAGACGCTGCAGCAGGTACTGGGCTGGAGCACCCTCATCCACCTCGGGATACTGCTCTGGTGGTTTGCCTGGTTCGCACTGGCACGCGACACGCTGTATCGACTGCATGGCCGCTGGTTCAGGCTGGGTGAGGCGCAGTTCGACGCGATCCACTACGGCGGGATGGGCCTCTACAAGCTCGCCATCCTGCTGTTCAACCTGGTGCCCTATCTGGCGCTGCGCATCACGCTGTAGAAGCCTCTCCCCAGAGCGCATATCGCCGCACACGCATCTGCTTACCTCTTGATGGCTGAAGCGCTTTGACATGGCCATGCCAAACAGATATTGTTCGGCGCCATGACAAGGCGATATCTCCGCGCGTGGGGCGCGGGGAGCTTGCCACCAAGTCTGCCGCAGCTGTCGTCCGGGTGGGGCCCTGGGATGGCGGTTGTGACTACCGGTTGTCTTCTCCGGTTGACCCCGCAGCGGCTTGCCGCAGCGGGGTCTTTTTTTGGCTGCTCGTCAGCGCTCCCATGCAGACCTCACCCGCGCCGATATCCGCAGCAACTGGCGACGGGAACCTGCGTCGCCTAACCTCCCTCTATGCGTCTTTCCGGGACACCGGCAACCAGAGGGAGGCAAGGCATGTACAAGAAGAACTGGCCGGCACTATGCGCCGGAATGCTGATGACGGCCGTGTCGGCCGCTGCCGGTGCGAGCACCGTGACGGTGACACCGCTCGGCAGCCATGACGGCGAATTCTGCGCGATGGACCGCGCCCTGGTTTTCGAGGACCCGGACGGCACGCGCATCCTCTACGATGCCGGACGTACCGTGCGCGGACCGGACGACGAGCGTCTGGGGCGCATTGACGTGGTGCTGCTGAGCCACGTGCACGGCGACCACCTCGGTGACGCCATCCAGCCCGCAGCCAATGCCGGCACCTGCGGCAAACCCGACGTATCGGTGAAAGTCACACCCAACTCCAACAGCGTCAACATCGTCGTCGGCAAGAAGGCGCGTTTCATTGTCGGCGGGGAGATGCCGGCTTTCTTCCAGGGCAAGGTGGCCGCAGCGGGTGGTGAACGCAGTCAGGTGCAACTCGTGCGCTTCGGCGCATCCACCAGGGTCGGAGGTGTGGACATTGCCAGCGTACCGGCAGCGCACAGCAACGGCCTGTCGCCCATCTTCGTCGGCTCGGAGTACGCCAGGATGCTCTCGGAGGTCGGTCTGACGGCCTATGTCGGCCCTCCGGGCGGCTACGTGCTGACCTTCAGCAACGGGCTCTCGGTGTACCTCTCGGGCGATACCGGCATCACTGCCGAGCAGGACATGGTGGTACGCGGGCATTACGGCGCGAAGCTGGCCGTGCTCAACATCGGCGGCACCTTTACCACCGGTCCGCGCGAGGCCGCCTATGTCATCAACGATCTGGTCAAGCCGGCTGCGGTGATTGCATCCCATGCCAACGAGGTGGCCACCGAAGGCGGCAAGCTGTTGCCGAACACCAAGACCGAGGCCTTCATGAAGGCCGTCAATGTGCCGGTGCACCTGCCACTGTCGGGCCGCAGCATGGCCTTCGACGG
>JAJLLM010000109.1:0-30729 GCA_033837965.1 Pseudazoarcus pumilus | reverse complement strand
GCAGCCGGTGGCGCGTCTGGCCGGCGTGCGCGAACTGCACATCGGCCACGCCATCGTCAGCCGCTCGGTCTTCGTCGGCCTGCGTGAGGCGGTGCGCGAGATGAAGCGCCTGATGCGCGAGGCTGCCGCACAGCCGGAAGGCGGTGCGCAATGATCCACGGAGTCGGCGCCGACATCGTCCGCATCCCGCGCATGGGCACGGTGCTCGCCAAGTACGGTGAGCGCTTCGCCAACCGCATTCTGGCGCCGGAGGAGCGCGCCGCGTTTGCTGCACGCAACGACCCCGAGCGCTTCCTTGCCAAGCGCTTCGCCGCCAAGGAGGCTTTCGGCAAGGCACTGGGTACCGGTGTGGCGGCGCCCGCCACGCTGCATGCGGTGATCGTCGATCACGATGCGCGCGGCAAGCCCATCCTGCGCTTTTCGCCCGAACTCGCCGCGCACATGGAGCAGGAGCGCCTGCACGCCCACATCACGCTGACTGACGAGACCGATTACGTCGTGGCCTTCGTGGTGCTTGAGCGCCAATGAGCGTGACCCGTCTGCCGCGTGGCCCGGTCTTCGTCGATGTCGCCGGCTACGAACTGACGGACGAGGAGCGCGCGCGCCTGCGTCATCCGCTGGTCGGAGGCGTGATCTTGTTTACGCGCAATTTCCGCGATGCCGAGACGCTGTCGGTACTGACGGCAGAGATCCATGCCCTGCGTGAGCCGGCCCTGATCATCGCAGTCGACCACGAGGGTGGTCGCGTGCAGCGCTTCCGTACCGACGGTTTCACGCATCTCCCACCGATGCGTGCACTGGGCAGGCTGTGGGACGAGGATCACGTTGCCGCGCTGGACGCGGCGCGCGCCTGCGGTTTCGTGCTGGCTGCCGAATTGCTGGCGCATGGCGTGGATCTGTCCTTCACGCCGGTGCTCGATCTGGACTACGGCGGCAGCCGCGTGATCGGAGAACGTGCCTTTCACCGCGACCCGCAGGCCGTGGCCTCGCTGGCCTCGGCGCTGATTACCGGCCTGCGCGAGGCCGGCATGGGCTGTGTGGGCAAGCATTTCCCCGGGCACGGCTTTGTCGAGGCGGATTCGCATGTCGAGATTCCGGTCGATGCGCGCGACTTCGATGCGGTGTGGACCGAGGACATCGCGCCGTATCGCCATCGTCTGGGCAAGCAGCTGTCCGGCGTGATGCCGGCGCATGTCATCTTCGAGCACATCGACCCGCAGCCGGCCGGCTTCTCGCGCTTCTGGCTGCAGGACGTGCTGCGCGGCCGGCTCGGCTTCGAGGGCGTGATTTTCAGCGACGACCTCACCATGGAAGGCGCCACCGTAGTGGGCGACATCGTGGCGCGCGCCACGGCCGCCTTCGACGCCGGTTGCGACATGGTGCTGGTGTGCAACCGCCCCGACCTGTGCGACGAGTTGTTGGCGCGCTGGCAGCCCGTGGTGTCGGAGCAGACCCTCGCGCGCATCGCCGCGCTGGCCGCCACGCCGCGCTTTGCCGATCCGCTGGCGCTGGAGCTGGCCGCGCCGTATCACGCCGCGCGCGAGCGGATCGCCAGCCTGCAGGGCTGAGTCGTGAGCGAGGTCTTCGATGCCCGCGCCTTCCTCAAGACGGTTCCCGAGCAGCCGGGCGTCTATCGGATGATCGGCGCCGACGACAAGGTGCTCTACGTCGGCAAGGCCAAGAACCTCAGGAAGCGCGTCGCCAACTACTTCCAGCGCACCCAGCCGAGCCCGCGCATCGCGATGATGGTGGCGCAGATCGTGCGCGTGGACATCACGCCGACGCGCTCCGAGGCCGAGGCGCTGATCCTCGAGAACAATCTCATCAAGAAGCTCGCGCCGCGCTACAACATCCTGTTCCGCGACGACAAGAGCTACCCCTACATCTGCCTCACTGGCGACGATTTTCCCCGCCTGGCCTATCACCGCGGCGGGTTTGCCAAGGGTGCGCGCTATTTCGGGCCGTTCCCCAACGGCGGCGCGGCGCGCGAGAGCATCCACCTGCTGCAGAAGATCTTCCGCCTGCGCACCTGCGAGAACGCGGTGTTCCAGAACCGTTCGCGGCCCTGTCTGCTGCACCAGATCAAGCGCTGCACGGCGCCGTGCGTGGATCTCATTTCGGGTGAGGACTACGCCAAGGACGTGAAGCTTGCCGCGCGTTTTCTGGACGGGCGCACCAACGAGGTCATCGACGACCTCTCCGCGCGCATGAACGCCGCGGCCGAGCGTCTGGCCTATGAGGAGGCTGCCGCCTGTCGCGACCAGATCCGCTCGCTGCAGGCCGTGCTGCACCGCCAGTTCGTCGACAGCGGGCGCGACGAGGACGTGGACATCCTTGCGGCGGCCGAGGAGGGTGGGGTGGTGTGCATCAACCTCGCCATGGTGCGCGGCGGCCGCCACCTGGGTGATCGCCCGCAGTTTCCGACCAACGCTGCCGGCTGCAGCGCGGAAGAGGCGCTGCTGGCCTTTGTCGATCAGCACTACCGCGAACATCCGATCCCCGCGCGCATCGTCGTCGCTGAAGCAGCCGAGGGCGTGCGCGCTGCGCTGGCCGAGGTGAGCGAGAAGCCGGCGGGTGTGGTCGTGCCGCGCTCCGCATCCGAGAAGGCCTGGGCCGAGATGGCGCGCGGCAACGCCCACACCGCGATCCGCGCACGGCTGCAGGACGCCGGGCGCATCGGCTCGCGGCTGGAAGCGCTGCGCGAGGCGCTGGATCTGCCCGAGGCGCCGGCGCGCATCGAGTGCTTCGATATCTCGCACACCATGGGCGAGGCCACGGTGGCGTCCTGCGTGGTGTGCGTGGATGGCGCGATGAAGAACTCCGAATACCGCCGCTACAACATCGCCGGCATCACCGGCGGCGACGACTTCGCCGCCATGCGACAGGTGCTGGAACGCCGCTACGGCAAGGCGGTGGAGGGCGACGGCGTGCTGCCCGAGCTGATCCTGATCGACGGCGGCAAGGGCCAGGTCAGCGCGGCCTTCGGCGTACTGAGCGATATTGGGCTCGAATCCGTGGCGATGGTCGGCGTGGCCAAGGGCGAGGGGCGCAAGCCGGGCCTGGAGACGTTGATCTTTGCCGACGGGCGCGAGCCGCTGAACCTCGCATCCGACGCTCCGGCGCTGCATCTGATCCAGGAAATTCGCGACGAGGCGCACCGCTTCGCCATCACCGGCCACCGCGCGCGCCGCGGCAAGGCGCGCATCGGCTCCAAGCTCGACGACATTCCGGGGGTGGGGCCGACGCGGCGGCGCAAGCTGATTGAGGCCTTCGGCGGGCTCGACGGCGTGCGTGCGGCGACGGTGGAAGACCTGTGCCGCGTGGACGGTGTCAGCCGCAAGCTGGCCGAGCAGATATACTCGTCGCTGCACTAGCCCAACCGCTCTCGCCGGATTCCAACTTCATGCAATTCAATATCCCGAACACGCTGACCCTGATGCGGATCGCGGTGATTCCGCTGTTCGTCGGCGTGTTCTACCTGCCGGCAAGCTGGCTCACCGACCCGCAGATGAACCTCATCGCCACGGTGCTGTTCGTGCTGGCGGCGATCACCGACTGGCTCGATGGCTACCTCGCGCGCACGCTCGGCCAGACCTCGGCCTTCGGTGCCTTCCTCGATCCGGTGGCGGACAAGCTGATGGTGGCCGCCGCGCTCATCCTTCTGGTGCAACTCGGGCGTGCGGATGCCATCGTGGCGGTGATCATCATCGGTCGCGAGATCACCATCTCGGCGCTGCGCGAATGGATGGCCCGCATCGGCCAGTCGGCCAGCGTGGCCGTGGCCACCGTCGGCAAGTTCAAGACCGCCGCGCAGATGACCGCCATCCCCCTGCTGCTGTATCACGAGAGCCTCTTCGGACTGCCCGTTGCGCTGATCGGCGAACTGCTGGTCTACGTGGCGGCCGCGCTCACCCTGTGGTCCATGGCCTACTACCTGCATCGCGCGCTGCCGCTGCTCGCGCGGCATGACCGCGGCGGGCGTGACTGACACCACCGCTTGCGGTTATCACGGTTGTGTTGAGCTGCGCCGGGTCTTATAACCGGCCAGAGTAGGGTACGTGCGACGGGCCTTTGCGGTGAATCTGAAAACCAAATCCTCGCTGGCGGTGGTGGGCCTGCTGCTCGTCGTGTTCGGCGTGGGCATGGTCGTGCAGGACTACCTTGTCCGCAATTCGCTGCAGAAGACCATCGCCGACCAGCAGTACGCGCTGGTGTCGCGTTTTGCCGCGGAGGTTTCCGGGCGTGTCGAGGTCAGTCTGGGCACCCTCAAGCGTGTCGCTTCCGGCCTGGATTTCCGTCACACCAGTGATCCGGATCGACTGCGCAACTACCTGCACGACAACCAGGGCGCGCTGGCGCTGTTCGAGGCGCTGATCATTGTCAGCCCGAAACTGACGGTGCTGGCCGATAACCCCACCCGGCAGGGGCGTGTGGGCGCCGATGTGTCGTCGCTGGAACATCTGCGCCGTGTCATCGAGACCGGCCTGCCGGTGGTGTCCCGGCCCTTTGTCGGGGTGGTCACCGGCCAGCCGCTGCTGGCCATGTCGGTGCCGGTATATGACTCCGTGGGCAATCTGATCGCCATCGTCTCGGGCACCCTGGACATTCTTAGCCCGGCCTTTCTGGGCGGCATCAACCGCGCGCATTCTGATTCGCAGGGCCAGTTCGTGCTGACCACGCGTGAGCGCACGACGATTGTCGGCGACCTTTCGCGGCTGATGCTGTCGAGTTATGCCGAGCCCGGCGTGATGCCCGTGTACGACCGCGCGCTGGCGGGTTGGGAGGGGACCGATCAGGGCGTCGATCCGGCCGGGCGGCGCATGCTGATGAGCTTCCGTACCGTCGAGCCGCTGGATTGGGTGGCGGGCGTGGTGCTGCCGGTCGAGGAGGCGTTTGCACCGATCGTGCGTTCGCAGCGCATGGCCATGCTCCTGCTGCTGGTCGCTTCGATGCTGGTAGGCCTGCTCGTGTGGTTTGTCATGCGCGGTTTCCTGCGGCCGCTGTTCGCGCTGCGCGACAACGTGGTTGCGCTGCGCAGTGACCCCAGTCGCGCGCATGAACTGCCGGTCGGCGAGGGTGAAGTCGGCGAAGTGGCGAGCGATTTCTACCGTCTGTTCGAGGATCTGTCGCGCTCGCGCGAGGAGAGCGTGGCGCGGGCAGAGGAGTTGCAGTCCATCCTGGACGCCAGCCCGATTGCCATCGTGATGCTGCGGGAGCATCGCATACAACTGGTCAATCCGGCCTTCGAGCGCATGTTTGCCTGTGTTGCGGCCGACGCCACCGAGCGCACGCTGGAGGCGTATTTCGAGGATCACGCGGCCTACATCGAGATCTGTCGCCGCATCGAGAGCGGGCTGGAGGAGGCACGCGTGCTGCGCTTCGAGCAGCGCTTCGTGGATGCCCGCGGGCAGTGGTTCTGGGCCAACGTGTATGTGCGTGCGCTCGACCCCACGCGTCCCGAGAAGGGGCCGGTAATGCTGATCGAGGACATCAGCGAGCAGAAGCTCAGCGAGGAGCGCATCCGTCACCTTGCCGAGCACGACCCGCTCACCGACCTGCCCAACCGCATGCTGTTCAACGACCGCGCCAATCAGGCGCTGGCGCGCTGTCGCCGCGAGGGGCGGCGCTTTGCGCTGCTGTTCGTCGATCTGGATCGTTTCAAGAACATCAATGACACGCTGGGGCACCACATCGGCGACCAGCTGTTGCGGGTGGTCGCCGGCCGCATCGTCGCCTGCGTGCGCGAGAGCGATACCGTCAGTCGTCCGGGTGGCGACGAGTTCACGCTGCTGTTGTCCGAGATCGGTGATCCGGAAGATGCGGCGCGTGTCGCAGAGAAGCTCATCCACTCGCTGTCCGAGCCGTGCCGCATTTCCGGGCGACAGCTGCTGGTGACTGCCAGCATCGGCATCAGTCTCTATCCCGAGGATGGTGACGACATTGCCACGCTGATGCGCAACGCCGATTCGGCGATGTACCACAGCAAGGAGAGCGGTCGGAATGCCTACCACTACTTCCACCTCGAGATGAACGAGCGCGTGTGCGAGCGCATGTTGCTGGAGAGTGCGCTGCGCAACGCCATCGAGGCGGATGCCTTTGAGCTTTACTACCAGCCGCAGTTCGACGGCGTGACGCGGCGCATGATCGGTGCCGAGGCCTTGCTGCGCTGGCGTGACCAGGACGGCACGCTGGTGCCGCCGGCGCGTTTCATCCCGGTAGCCGAGGAGGCGGGGCTGATCCTGTCGATCGGGCAGTGGGTGCTGGAACAGGTGTGCAGGCAGCAACAGGAGTGGCAAGCCGCGGGCTTGCCGGCCCTGACGGTGGCGGTGAATATCTCTGCCCAGCAGTTCCGCCAGCCGCGTTTTGTCGATTCCCTGCGGCAGGTCATCACACGTAGCGGCGTGCCGGCCGAATGCCTTGAACTGGAGCTGACCGAGCGCGTCATGCTGGAGGCGGTCGAACGCAACATCGCAGTGCTGGACGAAGTGCGGCGCATGGGGGTGCGGGTGTCGATCGACGATTTCGGCACCGGCTATTCCTCACTGTCCTATCTCAAGCGACTGCCGATCGATGCGCTGAAGATCGACCAGACCTTCGTGCGTGACGTGGTGGTCGACGCGGATGACGCAGCCATCGTCGACGCCATCATCGGGCTGGCACGCAACCTGCGCCTGCAGGTGATTGCCGAGGGCGTGGAGAACGAGGAGCAACTCGAGTTCCTGCAGCGTGCGGGCTGCCGTCACATGCAGGGCTACCTGTTTGCGCCGGCGCTGCCGGTGGAAGAGTTCGAACGGCTGTGGCGCGAGAGCTTCGTCACGCCCTGAGGCGCGTCACCGCTGGGGACGCAGATCGCAGCAATGCAGTTCGAAACGGCCCGCGCGGCGGTCGGCGAAATAGTGTCGCAGGGTGACCTCGATGGTGCGGAAGGCAAGCGAGGACCACGGGATTTCATGCTCGCCGAGCAGTGCCACCTCCAGCGATTCGGCCCCTGCTGCGAATTCCGGTGCCGGCAGACGGGCGCGGTACATGAGGTGCACCTGGTCGATATGCGGGATGCTGATGAGCGTGAACAGTTCGCCGACCTCGACCTGCGCGCAGGCCTCCTCGCGGGTTTCGCGCGCGGCCCCTTCGACCGTGCTCTCGCCGTTCTCCATGAAGCCGGCGGGCAGCGTCCAGAAGCCGTGGCGCGGTTCGATGGCCCGGCGGCACAGCAGGATCCGGTCGCCGTATTCGGCAACCGTGCCGACAACCAGCTTGGGGTTGGAGTAGTGGATGGTGCCGCAGTCGCTGCAGACGTGCCTGGGCAGGGTATCGCCGGCCGGAATGCGCAGACGTACGCCGGCGCCGCAATGGGAACAGAAATTCATCTTGGAGCTGGAGGGGTTCGGGCGAAGTGGATTCTAGCCCGCTGGCGCAGGCAGAGGGGTGCAGGGATATTCCTCACCGTGCGGGAAACTGCCATGGCAATCGCCGGCGCGCCATAGGATAATCCGCCCATACGGATGCGCGGGTCATGCGCAATCGCCCGGACATGGAAGCCATGGAGCCTGTAGACAAACTCATCGAAACCGGGCGAGGCAAGTCAGCCTTCGAGTTGCTGCATGCCTCCGGGCGCCTGCCTTCGCCGCGTGGTGCTGCCACACGGGTGATCCAGCTTACGCGCCAGGACGAAGTATCCATTCCGGAGCTGGCGCGCGCCATCAGCGGTGATCCCGCTTTCGTGGGGCGCGTGCTCAAGGCTGCAAACGGCCTGCTCAACGGCGTTCGCAGGCCGGTGCTGTCGGTCGCCGAGGCCCTGATGGTGCTCGGCGTACCCGCCGTGCGGGCCCTGGCCACTGGCTTCGCCCTGTTGTCCGATCATCGCAAGGGGCGCTGTCAGGCCTTCGACTACGAACAGTACTGGGGCTCCTCGGTGGCGCTCGCGCTGGGCATGCAGGCCGTCGTTGCGCATACCCGCGCTGCAGCCAGTGACGAGGCCTTCAGCCTCGGCCTGCTGATACGCGTGGGCGAACTGGCGCTGGCCACCGTGTATCCCGACCAGTACGCCGGACTGCTGGAGCAGCATCCCACCGACAGTGCCGTGCTCTTGGCCGCCGAGAAGGATGCCTTTGCCATCCATCACGGCGAACTGGGCGCTGAAATGCTGGAGCACTGGGGCGTCCCGCCTATCTTCAGTCAGGTCGTGCGCCACGCCGATTGCCCCAGCCTGGCGGGCTTCGAACATGGCAGCCGGCGCGGGCGTCTGCTGGAGTCCGTGACCCTTGCACGACTCTTCGCGGATTTCTGTCTGGCCGATGACACGCGGCGCATCGAACTGCTGGAGCTCATGCAGCGCCGCGGCGAGGCACTCGGAATCCTGCGCGAGGAGATGCTTGCAGACGCCTCGCGCATGTTCGGCCTGTGGGTCGAATGGATGGAGCTGCTGGAGCTTGAACCGCGCGTGTCGCGCAGCTTTCCGGACGTATCACTGCCCGAGCCGACGGCCGTTGCCGCTGCCTCCGTGCATCCGCTGTCGCAGTCCGACCGTGGTCGCGAGCGCCTGGCGCGGGCGGTCGCGCCCGACAAGCCGCTGGTGCTGGTGGTTGATCGCGAGAGCCGGCGTCGCCGTCAGGTGGTCGAACTGCTGCAGGCCGAGGACTGTTCGGTGGTCGAGAGCGGAGACGTCGGTGATGCGCTGGCCTTCGCCCTCGAACTGCAGCCGCACATGATGGTGCTGGGCTGCGCGGATGCCGGCAGCGAGGTGCTGGATCTGGTCGCCTCACTGCGTCGTACCAGTGCAGGGCGGGTGATGCACCTGCTGTTGCGGGTCGTGGAGCGCGGTGACGAGGCGCTGGTGAGCCTGCTGGAAGCGGGTGGGGATGATGCCGTGCCCATGGATGCCGCCTCCCGCCTGCTGCAGGCCCGCTTGCGCGCCGGGCTGCGTGAGGTGCGCCTGCAGCGTGAACTGGAGCACGACCGGCAGGAACTGCATGGTTTTGCGGCGCAACTGGCGATCACCAACCGGCGTCTGCAGGACATGGCGCTGACCGATCCGCTGACCGGTTTCCGCAATCGCCGCTACGCCATGGACCGTCTGGAGCAGGAGCGCGCGGTGGCCGACCGCAGTGGGCGGCCGCTGTCCTGTCTGGCGGTCGACGTGGATTACCTCAAGGAAATCAATGACCGTTTCGGTCACGATGCCGGGGATGCCGCGCTGACGCATGTGGCCCATACCCTGCGCAAGGCCTTGCGGGTGCACGACGTGATCTGCCGAATCGGTGGAGACGAATTCCTGGTGATCTGTCCCGGTGCTGATTTGGATGCGGTGCTGGCCGGCGCAGAGCGTGCGCGCAGGGGTGTGCGCGAGGCGCCGCTCGATTTTGCCGGGGTGATCACACCGCTGAGCGTCAGCATCGGCGCCGCGGAGATGCGTCCGGACGTGCCCGATTCGGCCGCCCTGATCAAGCTGGCCGACCAGGGCGCCTATGTCTCCAAGCAGTCCGGTCGTAACGCCATTCACGCAGTGCAGCGGGCCTGAGGACGCGCTTTCAACCCTGTTCGGTCTGTGGCTTTTTTGCCATGCCGGGATGTGTCCGGTTGTGTTTCGTGAGAAATCACTTTAAGTTCGGCCCGTACGCATTTCAAAGTGCCGACATACTTGAAGCGAAGCGACTACCAGGACGAGATACGCGAACTCAATCTTGCGTATCTGATGCTTGCGCAGAAGATGTTGCGTGAGGATCGCGAGACGGCCATGTTCCGGCTCGGTATCGGCGATGCCGTGGCCGATCTGCTGATCGGCATGTCGGCCGCGCGCCTGGTACGCATGGCCAGCAGTCAGATGTTCCTGCCGGCCTTCCGCTTTGATGATGCGCTGCTCGCAAGTCTCCTCGCCGGGGAGGGAAGGGACGCCGCCAGTTCGAGCATCCATGCTGCCATCGTGGCGGCCAGCAAGTCGACGGACGAATCGTCGTAAGGAACAGCACATGAAGAACAAGAGCGTGATTGCCGAAGCCGAGGACGTTCGTCGGGCGGTCGAGATGGTGAGCCTGGGGGCGCGCATGCAGATGCTGGAAGCCGAAACCAGCCTCAGCCGCGAGCGTCTGCTCAAGATCTACAAGGAAGTGCGCGGCATGTCGCCGCCCAAGGGCATGCTGCCCTTCTCCACGGACTGGTTCATGGCCTGGCAGCCGAACGTGCATGGCTCCCTGTTCATGGCCTTCCATGCGTATTTCCGCCAGCGTCCTGGCCTGAGCGCGCTCGATGCCGTGATCAAGGCGTATCACCTGTATCTCGATCACATCGACGCGGCCTCGCTGGAACCGGTGCTGAGCATCACGCGGGCGTGGACCCTGGTGCGCTTCTTCGACGCCGACATGATGCAGATGGCGCCGTGCAGCAGTTGCGGCGGCCGTTATGTGGCGCATGCCTACGACCCGGTGCACGACTACATCTGCGGTCTTTGCAACATGCCTTCCCGCGCTGGCAAGGGCAAGAAGCAGGGCAAGGTCAGCGTGAACGCGCGGGCCGTGCGCGGACGGACGGCGCTGGTTGACTGAGCGCTTGTCGGGCTGCGTTAAAAAGGGCCGCCTTCGGGCGGCTTTTTTCTGGTCAAGTTTCCACCGCTCCAACCGTTACTTTAAGATACCGTTCCCGGCCTGGCGCGCAGGTCGGGAGTTTGCGTGTGCATGCGCTTGAGGTGTCTGGGTGCTTCTACTCGTCGGATATTTGATTGTTCTGCTGGCCTCGATCGGCACCTACGCGGTGCATGGCAGCCTCATGGCCTTGTGGGTGCCGCTGGAATACATCGCCATCTTCGGCCTGATGGTCGGCGGTTTCGTCGCCGGTAACTCGCCGCGGGTCATGAAGGCCACGTTGGGCGCTTTGCCGAGCGTGCTCAAGGGGCAGCGTCAGAACAAGGCTCTGTACATGAACCTGCTGGCGCTGATGTACGAGGTGCTGGCCAAGGTGCGCAAGGAAGGCCTGATGGCGATCGAAGCCGATATCGAGAACCCCGAGGCCAGCACGCTGTTCTCCAAGTACCCCGACGTGATGGCGGACCATCACTCGGTCGAGTTCCTCACCGATTACCTGCGGATGATGGTGGGCGGAAACCTCAACGCCTTCGAGATCGAGGCGCTGATGGATGCAGAGATCGACACCCACCACCATGAGGCGCAGGCGCCGGCCGACGTGATGGCCAAGGTCGGCGATGCCCTGCCGGCTTTCGGTATCGTCGTGGCGGTGATGGGTGTGGTGAACGTCATGGGTTCGGTCGGTGAGCCGCCGGCAGTGCTGGGCAAGATGCTCGGCGGCGCCCTGGTCGGTACCTTCCTCGGCATCCTGCTGTCGTACGGTTTCGTGCAGCCCATCTCGAGCCAGCTTGCGCAGCGCGTGGAGGCCGAGGGCAAGATCTACCAGTGCATCAAGGTCGTGCTGCTGGCCAGCATGAATGGCTATGCGCCGCAGGTGGCCGTGGAATTCGGCCGCAAGGTGCTGTACGCGGCAGACCGCCCGACCTTCCTCGAACTCGAGGAAGACATCAAGAGCCGCAAGAAGTGAGCATGAGCGACGTACGCCGGAATGCCTGTGCTACGTCGACCTGAGCGATGAGCGACGATACCCAGCAGCCAATCGTTGTCCGCCGCGTCATCAAGGGCGGGCATGGAGGTCACCACGGCGGGGCGTGGAAGATCGCGTACGCGGACTTCGTCACCGCGATGATGGCCTTCTTCCTGCTGCTGTGGCTGCTCGGCTCGACCTCCGAGGGCGATCTGAAGGGCATCGCCGACTTCTTCCAGAGCCCGCTCAAGGTCGCCCAGCAGGGCGGGCGTGGGTCGGGTGACAGTTCCAGCATCATTCCGGGCGGCGGCGAGGACCTCTCGCGCTCGGTCGGTCAGGTCAAGCGCGGTGACGTCGAGCCGCAACGGCGCATGATCAATCTCGAGGCTGCCCGCGCGCGTGAAGCCGTGCCGGTCGACATCGAGGGCCAGGATACGCGTGAGCGCGCCCGGCTGGTGAGCATGAAGGGGCGCATCGAGGCACTGATCGAGGCCAACCCGAACCTGCGCGCCTTCCGCGACCAGATCCTCATCGACATCACGCCGGAAGGGCTGCGCGTGCAGATCGTCGACGAGCAGAACCGCCCCATGTTTGATCTTTCCAGCGCAGAGCTGCGGCCGCACACGCGCGAGTTGCTGCGCGCCATCGGCCGCGCCCTGAATGACCTGCCCAACCGCTTGAGCCTGTCCGGGCACACGGATGCCAAGCCGTTCCCGGGCGGTGACCGCGGCTTCTCGAACTGGGAACTGTCGGCCAACCGTGCCAACGCCTCGCGCCGCGAGTTGATTGCCGGGGGGCTGGATCCGGCCAAGGTGCTGCGCGTGGTCGGGCTGGCAGAAACCATTCCGTTCAACACCGAAGACCCCTTCGACCCATCGAATCGCCGCATCACCATCATCGTCATGAACAAGCGCACCGAGGATGCGGTGCTGGGCGTGACGCCGGAAGCTACGGATGAGGTGGTTCCCGAGCCCGATCCGCAAGATCTGCTCGACCGCATCGAGCAGCCTGGCTAAGCCCGCCCCAGCCGAAAGGACACAGGCGCATGAGCATCCACGACCGCAGGACCGGCACCATCCCGATCGGAGGGCGTTCCCCGTTGCCGACGGCGGGCGGGGTCTCCACGTCGTCCGGACGCGAGTTCGCGTTCTCGTCGGACGATTTCGAGCGTATCCGCAAGCTGATCCACGACCATGTCGGCATTGCGCTCTCCCCGGCCAAGCAGGACATGGTGTACAGCCGCCTCACGCGCCGTCTGCGGGTGTGCGGGGAGACGACCTTCGCCGGCTATCTGGCGCGGCTCGAGCGTGACCGCGCAGAGTGGGAGGCCTTCGTCAATTCGCTCACCACCAACCTCACCTCGTTCTTCCGCGAGTCGCATCACTTCGACATCCTGATCGAGCAGTTGCGTGCCATCGGCTCCGCACGTCGCAGCAACATCTGGTGCTGTGCGGCGTCCACCGGCGAAGAGCCGTATTCGCTGGCGATTGCCGCGTGCGAGGCCTTCAAGACGCTCAATCCGCCGGTGACCATCCTCGCCACCGACGTCAATACCGAAGTGCTGATGACGGCCCGCCGCGGCGTGTACGAGCAGGAACGCGTGGTGCGCATGTCACCGGCCCGCCTGCAGCAGTTCTTCACGCGCGAGGCGGACGGCAATGTCAAGGTCAAGCCAGAGCTGCAACGCCTCATCACCTTCCGGCCGGTCAACCTGCTGGAACCCAACTGGGGCGTGCGTGGCCCGCTGGACGCGATCTTCTGTCGCAACGTCATGATCTATTTCGACAAGCCCACGCAGTACGCCATCCTCAAGCGCTTTGCGCCGCTGCTGGGGCGCGAGGGCTCCCTGTATGCGGGGCATTCGGAAAGCTTCCAGCACGCCGCCGACCTCTTCCGGCTGGTCGGGCGTACCGTGTACAAACCGGTGGTATGACATGAGTTCCTCGCGTCTGAAGTCCCGCACGCATGTCTGCATCGGCGCCTCGACGGGCGGTACGGAAGCCGTCAAGGTCGTGTTGCAGGGCTTTCCGGCCGACATGCCGCCGGTGCTCATCGTGCAGCACATGCCGGAGATGTTCACCGGCACCTTCGCCAAGCGGCTCGACAGCGTGTGCGCGATCCACGTCAAGGAAGCCGTCGATGGCGAGCGCGTGCAGCGGGGAACGGCCTACATCGCGCCCGGGCATTCCCATCTGTCGGTGCGCAAGTCGGCCGGGCAGCTGGTGTGCGTGCTCGAGCGCAGCGATCCGGTGAACCGGCATCGTCCTTCGGTGGACGTGCTGTTCCGCTCCGCCGCACGTGAATTGGGCGATGCGGCGGTGGGCGTGCTGCTCACCGGCATGGGCAAGGATGGTGCCGACGGCCTGCTGCAGATGCACCGCGCCGGCGCCTGGACAATCGCGCAGGACGAGGGCTCCAGCGTGGTGTACGGCATGCCGCGCGAAGCGGTGGCGCTGGGCGCCGCGAACGAGGTGCTGCCACTCGGCGAGATCGCGTCGCATGTCATGCGGCACACGGGTTTGATGTGGGGAGCACAATCTCCTAAAGAAATCGGATTGCCCGACCGATAAGTAGTCAGACACGGTGGTCGAAGCACGTCGCGGTGCGGCTTGCGAGGCGAACGACCCGTTGAATCACACCGCGCAGCGCGGAGAGCGAAATGTCAAACCTGTTCAGCAATATCGAGGCGCGTACGCGTCTGGCCGGCACGAACAAACTGGAAATCCTGTTGTTCACGCTGGGTTTTGACGCCCGCACGGGGCGCAAGGAGACCTTCGGCATCAACGTCTTCAAGGTGCGCGAGGTGATGCGTACGCCCGAGATCACCTCCGCCCCCGAGATGCCCGACTGTGTCGAGGGCATGGTGAGCCTGCGCGGCACGCTGGTGCCGGTGGTCGACCTGGCCAAGTACGTCGGAATCCAGTCCGATACCCCGCGCGGCATCATGATCGTCACCGAATACAACGGCCACACCCAGGGCTTCCTGGTCGAGGCGGTGGATACCATCCTGCGCCTCGACTGGTCGCAGATGCGGGTGCCGCCGGAAATGCTCACTGCCAAGATGGGCGGTCTGGTGACCGCCATCACCGAACTCGCCGACAACCGTCTGGTGATGATGCTCGACGTCGAGAAGGTGCTGGCGGAGACCGCCAACTACGACGAGACCATGATCTTCAGCGGCATCGAACCGCTTGATGATGATCGCATCGTGGTGTTCGCAGATGACTCTGCGGTGGCACGAGGTCAGATCGAGAAGACGCTGAACGTGCTGGGCATCGATTTCGTCAGTGCCATCAACGGGAGACGAGCCGTGGAAGAGCTTCAGAAGATTGCCGCGCATGCCCAGGCCACCGGCCGCAGCGTGCGGGAGATGGTCAGCGTCATCCTCACCGACGTCGAGATGCCCGAGATGGACGGCTACATCCTGACCAAAACCGTCAAGTCTGATTCGCGTTTTGCCGGTATTCCGATCGTCATGCATTCATCGCTGTCGGGCATGTCCAACCAGACGCTGGGAAAATCGGTGGGCGTGGATGAATACGTCTCCAAGTTCGAGCCGCAGCGGCTTGCCGCCACCCTGCGCCGCATGATCGGCGAGAGCCGCGTGGACCGGAAGTGAGGAAACATCATGTCTGAAGCCAATACCCCGCACAGTGGTCTGTTCGACAGCGTCGAGGCGCGCGCCAGCCTGGCGGGCTCGAACCGCATGGAGATCCTGCTGTTCTCACTCGGTACGGGCGAGACCTTCGGCATCAACGTGTTCAAGGTGCGCGAGGTCTCGGCCACGCCCTTCATCACGCCGGCACCCAACATGCCGACCGGGGTAGAGGGGCTGATCTCGCTGCGCGGCAACGTCATTCCCGTGCTGTCGCTGGCTAAGATCATGGGCCTGGCCGGGCCGGACAGCGACCTCGGCGGCTCCATGATGGTCACCGAGTACAGCAAGCGCACGCTCGGCTTCCTGGTCAGCGAGGTCGATCGCATCGTGCGCGTCGAATGGGATCGCGTGCGCGCGCCCGACAACATGTCGAATTCGACCAACAGCTACATCACCGCCATCACCGAGCTGCAGGACGGCACGCTGGTGTCCATCGTGGACGTCGAGACCGTGCTGGCCAACACCTTCGGCGAGGCGGTGGTCGGTGCCATTGCGCCGATCCACGGCGGTCACGACCGCAACGTGTTCTTCGTCGATGACTCGGCCGTTGCGCGCCGCAAGATCACCGAGGTGCTCGACAAGCTCGGCGTCAAGCACAAGCACGCCGTCAATGGTCTGGAGGCCTGGAACCGGCTCGACAACATGGCAGCGCATGCCCAGCAGGTCGGGCGTCATGTCGCCGACGAAGTGGACGTCATCCTGGTCGATGCCGAGATGCCCGAAATGGATGGCTACGTGCTGACGCGGCGCATCAAGACCGACAACCGATTCGAGGGGATTCCCGTGGTCATGCACTCGTCGCTGTCCTCGCAGGCCAACCGCGCGATGGGCAAGCAGGTCGGGGTGGACATCTACGTGGCAAAATTCGACGCTGACGCGCTGGCCGACACCTTGCGCCCCCTGTTGGTCAGGGGCCATTGAGCACCGGTCGCCGGCACGAGATAACGGAGAAATGAATGTCTGACCCCAAGATGAAGTTCCTCGTCGTAGACGATTTTTCGACCATGCGGCGCATCGTGCGCAACCTGCTCAAGGAACTCGGCTACACCAACGTGGATGAGGCCGAGGACGGGCTGGTGGCGCTGCAGAAGCTCGAAGCGGGCGGTTTCGACTTTGTCGTGACCGACTGGAACATGCCCAACATGGATGGCCTGACGCTGCTGCAGAACATCCGCAAGACCAACAGCCTGAAGCATCTGCCGGTGCTGATGATCACCGCCGAAGCCAAGAAGGAAAACATCATCGCGGCCGCCCAGGCCGGTGCCAGCGGTTACATCGTCAAGCCTTTCACGGCGGCGACGATGGCCGAGAAGCTGCAGAAGATCTTCGAGAAGATGGGCCAGTAAGCGCGCCCCGCGTGGGTGGTGAGCAAGGTAGGGGAGCCTCAGCATGAGCAGAAAACAGAAAACGGACGAGACCGGAGACAACGACGATCTGCAGGCACTGTTCGACAGCATTGCCTCGGACGTATCGGTGGCCGAACCGGCAGCCCGCCCAGCGCCGGCGTCTCAAGCGGCGGCCGCAGGCGGTGACGACGACAGCCTGCAGGCACTCTTCGATGAAGTTTCGGCAAGCTTCGATGGTGTAGCGGCGGTTGCGCCTGCCGCCGGGGCGGCCGAGGAAGGCGGCGAGGTCTTCAATCGCATCGGTCAGATGACCCGTCAGGTGCATGACACCTTGCGTGCCCTGGGGCTCGACAGCGAATCGCTGACTGACGCCGTGCAGGGCATCCCGGATGCGCGTCAGCGCCTGAGCTACATCGCTCACATGACCGAGCAGGCGGCTTCGCGCGTGCTCAACGCCACCGATCTGGTCAAGCCGCTGCAGGAGAAGATGCTCAGCGATGCAGAGATGCTGGAAGCACGCTGGAACCGTCTGTTCAACAATGATCTGTCGGTCGAGGACTTCAAGCTGCTGGCCGCTGAAACGCGCGATTTCCTTGGCGAAGTGCGCAGCACCAGTGAGGCCACCAATGCGCAGCTGATGGAAATCATGATGGCGCAGGACTTTCAGGATCTGACCGGTCAGGTCATCAAGAAGGTCGTGGATCTGGCGCAGGCACTGGAAACCGAACTGCTGCAACTGCTCATCGAGACCATGCCCGAGGAGAAGCGTCCGGCCGCGAAGAAGGAAGGACTGATGAACGGGCCGGTGATGGACAGCAGCCGCGCGGATGTAGTGAATACCCAGGAGCAGGTCGATGACCTGCTCGACAGCCTCGGATTCTGATCCGGACCGAGGCGACGCGTCCGGTGCCGTGAGGCCCGGATGCCCAGATGAAGCGAGACGATCATGAGTGATTTCGCGGGAATGGAAGATCTGCTGCAAGACTTCCTCATTGAGGCGGGAGACCTGCTGTCGGGTGTCGACAACAAACTGGTCGATCTCGAGCGCGCGCCGGACGACAAGGGCCTGCTCAACGACATCTTCCGGGGCTTCCACACCATCAAGGGTGGTGCGGGCTTTCTCAATGCCACGGAACTGGTGGCCTTGTGTCACCTCACCGAGAACCTGTTCGACAAACTGCGCACCGGCGAAATCCAGCTCGACCCCGAGATCATGGACGCGATCCTGGAGGCCACCGGCACCATTCGCGACATGTTCGGCCAGCTCTCGCAGAGCGTGCAGCCCTCGGCTGCGGATCCCGGTCTGATGGAGCGGTTGGGTCTGGCCATCGACGGCAAGCTCGGCGGCGCAGCCCCCGCGCCGAAGAAGGTTGCCAAGGCGAAAGCCAAGCCGAAGGCGGACGAGAACGGCGCCGGCGACCCCGACTGGGAACTGCTGCACGCCGCCGCCACCGGCGGCGAAATGGCCGTCACCGTGTCGGAGGAAGAGCGTCCGGCTGAAGAGGTCATCAAGCAGGCGTTGGGTCGTCGCGCCACTGACCGCCCGGGCGGCGGTGGCCCCACCGGCCGGCGCGAGACTGAACGTCAGCGCGACACCTCCATCCGTGTCGATACCGCGCGGCTGGACCAGGTGCTCAACCTGTCCGGCGAGATCGGCCTGACCAAGAACCGCCTTAATGCGCTGCGCAGCGACATCCTGTCCGGCCGTACCGACAACGAGACCCTGCACGCGCTGGATCTGGCCGTCAGCCAGCTCGACCTGCTGGTGTCGGACCTGCAGAACGCGGTCATGAAGACGCGCATGCAGCCCATCGGCCGCCTGTTCCAGAAATACCCGCGCATCGCACGCGATCTGGCGCGCAACCTTGGCAAGGACGTCGAGCTGGAGCTGATCGGCGAGGAAACCGAGATCGACAAGACCATGATCGAGGACCTCGGCGACCCGATCATCCACCTCATCCGCAACGCCGTGGACCACGGCGTCGAGGATCCGGCCGAGCGCCGTGCCAACGGCAAGCCGGTCAAGTCCGTGGTGCGCCTCGAAGCGCGTCAGGAAGGGGACCACATCGTCATCATCGTGGCCGACGATGGTCGTGGCATGAGCGCCGAGCGCCTGCGCGCCAAAGCCCTGGAGAAAGGCCTCATCACCGACGAGGAAGCCAACTCCATGGACGAGCGCCAGAGCTACAACCTGGTGTTCCTGCCCGGCTTCTCGACCGCCACCACGCTGACTGACGTGTCCGGTCGCGGTGTCGGCATGGACGTGGTGCGCACCAACATCCAGAAGCTCAACGGCAGCATCGAGATCACCTCGCAGCCGGCCAAGGGTACGACCTTCATCATCAGCCTGCCGCTGACGCTGGCGATCCTGCCGGTACTGCTGGTACGTCTGGGCGAGCAGCCCTTCGCGGTGCCGCTGTCGATGGTGCGCGAGATCCTGCCGATCAGTGGCGACGACATCCGCGAGGTGGGTGGCCGCGCCACCATGGTGATCCGTGGCGAGGTGCTGCCGGTCCTGCCGCTCGCCGGCCTGCTCGGTTGGCCGCTGTCGAACCGTCCGCAGTACGGCGTGCTGATGCACACGGCCGAGCTGTCCTTCATCCTTGCCGTTGATACCTTCGCCGGCCGCGAGGACGCGGTGATCAAGTCGCTCGACGACTTCCGCCCGAAGGGCGTGGCCGGCGTGACCACGCTGGCGAACGGCCAGATCGTGCTGATCCTCGACATGAAGGAACTGCTCGGCAGCGCTGGCGATCAGCGCGGCATCTCGCGCAAGCTGCTGGTGAATCAGGCGCCTGCGGTTGCCGCGCCGAAACAGCTGCCGTCGCCGACGGCAGGCTGAGCCGCCGCGGCGGAAATGAAACGGGGCCCCGCGGGGCCCCGTTTTTCATGCGTCGGCTTGTGGATCAGGCCGTCAGCTTGAGCAGTTCGGCAAAGGCCACGTCGAACTGGCGCAGGCCTTCTTCCTGCAGTTCCTCCCCGACTTCCCCCAGATCGATGCCGAGATCGGCGAGTGCCTGCAGGCAGGCTTCGGCCTCATCCACACCGAGTTCCAGCGTGTTCGCCACGCGGCCGTGATCGCGCAGTGCCGCTAGCGTCACGTCGGGCAGGGTGTTGACGGTCTCCGGACCGATCAGCGGCTCGACGTAGAGCAGGTCGCTGTAGTCCGGGTTCTTGGTGCTGGTGCTGGCCCACAGCATGTACTGGGGACGCGCGCCATGCGCCGTGCAGTCGGCAAACCCTGCGCCATGGAAGCGCTCGCGATAGTGTTGATAGGCCATCTTGGCGATCGACACCGCGGTGCGGCCGCGCAGGGCCAGCGCCTCGCCGCCGAGAATTTCCAGGCGCTTGTCCACCCGCGCATCGACGCGCGACAGGAACAGGCTCGCCACCGACATCACGATGCGCGCATCGCCGCCGACCGCGATCCAGCGGCGGATGCCGCGCTCGTAGGCGGCGGCCACTTCATCGACGTGGTCGAGCGAGAACATCAGGGTGACGTTGACGCTGATGCCGCGCGCGACGAGGTTTTCGATGGCCTCCAGCCCGGCGCGCGTGGCCGGCACCTTGATGAGCAGATTGGGGCGGTCCACCGCGGCATGCAGGCGCATGCCGGCCTCGACCGTGCCTTCGGCGTCATGCGCCAGCGTGGGGGAGACTTCGAGACTCACATAGCCGGCATCGGCCTTGCGTTCACGCCACAGCGGCAGCAGCAGGTCGCAGGCACGCTGCACGTCGGGAATGACCAGCTGTTCGTAGCGCTCTTCGGCCGTCAGCGGCTGCGCGCGCAGGCGTGCGAGGTCGTCCTCGTAGTACCGCCCGTTGGCAATGGCCTTGTGGAAGATGGCCGGGTTGGTGGTGACGCCGGAGACGCCGTCATCCATTACCAGCAGCGCGAGATGGCCGTCGTTGAGCAGCGTGCGCGAGAGGTTGTCGAGCCAGGCCTGCTGGCCGTGTTGTCTGAGCTGGAGCAGCGGGTTCATGAATCGTGTGCCGTGCGGGGAATCGAGGCCACATTGTGCCGTGATTCGATGACAGCCGATAGCGCGCCCTCTGCCCGCAGGCCGTGCAGCACCTGCATGAAGTCGTCCGCCGGCGCGCACTCGATGGAGAGCATGCGGCCGTCCGCCGGGTGTGCGAAGCGCAGTGCGGTACAGGCCAGCAACTGACGCGCCACCCCGTAGCGCTCGGCGATCATGCGGTTGTGCCGGCCCTTGCCCCAGCTGCTGTCGCCGATGATGGGGTGGGAGATGTGCTTGAGGTGACGCCGGATCTGGTGGCGGCGCCCGGTTTCCGGGTCGAGTTCGAGCAGCGCGTAGCGGCTGCTCGGGTAGCGGTCCACGCGCACCGGCAGTTCATAGGTCTCGAGCCGTCGGAAATGCGTCACGGCGTCCTGCAGCGGGCCGTCGCCACGCTCGCTGCCGGCTTCCTCGTCGCGGCGGACAAGGGCGTGGTCGATCGTGCCGGCCTCGGCCGGATGGCCGCGCACGACGGCCAGATAGCGCTTGCCCACCTCGCGCCGCTCGAAGGCGCCGGCCAGGGCTGCGGCGACCTCACGCTCGAAGGCGAACAGCAGCACGCCCGAGGTGCCCTTGTCGAGCCGGTGCGCAGCATGTACGTGGCGCCCGGTCTGGTCGCGCACCATCTGCAGCGCAAAGCGCGTCTCGTGCCGGTCGAGCATCGAACGGTGCACGAGCAGGCCGGAGGGTTTGTGCACGGCGACCAGCAGGTCGTCGCGGTAGAGCACTTCGAGCATGGGCAAAAGAAAATGGCCCCTTGCGGGGCCATTCGTCCTGATCGCGTCGGGAATCAGCTGGCGAAGTTCTGCGCAGCGAAGTCCCAGTTGGCGAGGTGGTTCAGGAAGGTCGCGACGAAGTCCGGGCGACGGTTGCGGTAGTCGATGTAGTAGGCGTGTTCCCACACGTCGATACAGAGCAGGGCCTTGTCACCGGTGGTCAGCGGGGTGCCGGCGGCGCCCATGTTGACGATGTCGACGGAGCCGTCGGCCTTCTTCACCAGCCAGGTCCAGCCCGAACCGAAGTTGCCCACGGCGGAGGCGGCGAAGGCCTTCTTGAAGTCCTCGAAGGAGCCCCACTTGGCCTTGATGGCGTCGCCCAGCGCGCCGCTCGGCTCACCGCCACCGTTCGGCTTCATGCTGTGCCAGAAGAAGGTGTGGTTCCAGATCTGCGCGGAGTTGTTGTAGACGCCGCCGGCCGGAGCCTTCTTGACGATGGCTTCGAGGTCGAGGTTCTCGTATTCCGTGCCCTTGACCAGGTTGTTGAGGTTGGTCACGTAGGCCTGGTGATGCTTGCCGTAGTGGAACTCCAGCGTCTCTTCGGAGATGTGCGGAGCCAGGGCGTTCTTGGCATACGGAAGGGGCGGAAGCGTGTGTTCCATGAGTCTCTCCTTGTGGGTTTGTGAAGGATTTCGTCGGAGCGAAAACCCGACCATTCTAGTAGGGAAAGTCGCGTCAAGACAATCCCGCGGCCGGCGTGTCGTCACGGCGGGTGGCGCGGACTTCGGCGTCGATGCGCCCCTCTGCCAGCTCGATCGACAGGGCCTGGCCGGGCGTCAGCGTCGCGGCATCGCGCACGATGCAGCCGTCGCCGTCGCGCGTGATGCTGAAGCCGCGTGCCAGCGTGGCCGCAGGCGAGAGTGCTTCGAGCCGTGCGGCAAGAGCCTCCAGCCGCTCCTGACGCGGGGCGGTGATGCGTGCGGCAGCCAGTTGCAGGCGCTCGGCCAGACGGCGCTGCAGCGAGGCCGTATCGGCCAGGCGCGGGCGGGCAGTGCGCAGGCGCGTGGCCAGTGCGCTGCTGCGCACCTGTTCGCGCTCCATGCGCCGCTGCAGGGCCTGCGAGAGTGTCTGCCCCAGTCGGCCGACATGCTCGCCCGCGCGCGCCAGACGTTCGCGCGGGTGGATCAGGCGCAGTGCGGCGCGATCGAGGCGTTGCGTTGCGGTGGCCAGGCGCTGCTCGAATGCGCGCGTCAGACCGCGTTGCAGGGCTTCGAGCTCCAGAGCGGCGGCGTGATAGCCGGCGCTGACCAGTTCCGCTGCGGCGGTCGGGGTGGGCGCGCGCAGGTCGGCGGCGAAGTCGGCGATCGTGAAGTCGGTCTCGTGTCCCACACCGCTGATGACCGGCACGGCACAGCGACGGATGGCACGCGCCAGGGCCTCGTCGTTGAAGGCCCACAGGTCTTCCAGACTGCCGCCGCCGCGCACCACCAGCAGGGCTTCGATGTGGTCGTGCCGGGCGCGAGATGAGGCGGTCTCGACCGCCTGCGCCAGTTGTGCAGGTGCGCTGTCGCCCTGTACCGGCGCGGGATAGAGCACTACGTCGATGCCCGGCGCACGGCGCGCGAGCGCAGCCAGCACGTCCTGCCAGGCCGCCGCGGCAGGCGAGGTGACGACGCCGATGCGGCGCGGATAACGCGGCAGCACGCGCTTCAGCGCGGCGTCGAAGAACCCCTCGGCTTCGAGTTTCTGCTTGAGCTTGAGGAAGGTCTCGAACAGGTTGCCGGTGCCGTCGGCACGCAGACCGTCGATGGCCAGCTGGAAGTCGCCGCGCGGTTCGTACAGCGTGACACTGGCGCGGGCCTCCACACGCATGCCGTTGTCGAGCCGGAAGTGGAGGGTCTGCGCGCGGTTGCGCCACATGGTGCAGCGCACCTGGGCGTTTTCGTCCTTCAGCGTGAAGTACAGATGGCCGGACGCCGGGCGGGCCAGATTGGACACCTCGCCGACGACGCGCAATAACGGGAAGCCGCGCTCCAGCAGCGCGCGTGCCTGGCGATTGAGGGCGCTTACGCTGAGCGGCGCGTCGCTGGCGGGTGGGTCCGGGGTCTCGTGCATGGCCGCATTCTAGCGGGCCCGGTGTCGTCCCCGCAGGGCGAAAAATCGTTTGGAAACAATGCGGTTTTTGCAGAGCATTGAAAACAAAAAGGATTTTTATTTTGCGCAAAGATGAGGCGACTTGACCAAGGGCTTGATCGCACCGGAGTTTTTGTTTTTGTGCCCGAATCTTCCACACACTTGTCCACAGCTTTTGTGGATATCCCGCGGGGTCGTCCGGATGATCTGCGGATATCACGGATTTGATGGGGGGCGCCGTGTGCTACGGTTCCCGCGTGTCCGTCGGCCTGCGTCCAGGCCGGCTGGCCACGGGAGGAGAAGAAGAACGCACCGGACGCGTCCGCGTCCGCCGCAGACAGGAGAACCAAAAAATGAAACTCGGTCGCATTCTTTGCGCTTCGGCGCTGGTGCTGATGGCGCCGCTCGCCGCAGCACAAAGTCAGCTGTCCATCGCCACCGGCGGTACGGGCGGTACCTACTACCCGCTGGGTGGTGGCATCGCGGAACTGATCAACAAGCACATGCCGGGCTACAAGGCGGTGGCGGAAGTCACCGGTGCCTCGGTCGAGAACATGGGGCTGATCGCCCGCGGTGACTCCGACGTGGCCTTTGCGCTGGCCGACACGGTGTATCAGGCCTATCACGGCACGGGTCGTTTCGACGGCCGCAAGCTGCCGGTGCGCGCGATTGCCGCGGTGTATCCGAATGCGGTGCAGATCGTCACGCTGGCCGGCTCCAACATCAAGTCGCTGCAGGATCTCAAGGGCAAGCGCGTGTCGGTCGGCGCGCCGGGCAGCGGCACCGAGGTCAATGCCAAGGCCCTGCTCGAAGCCAACGGCATCAAGTACGAAGACATGACGGTGCAGCGCCTGAACTTCAACGAAACGGCCGATGCGCTGCGCGACGGCCAGATCGATGCCGGCTTCTGGAGCGTCGGCCCCCCGACCAGCTCCATCCTCAACCTCGCCGCCACGCGCGACATCACGCTGCTGTCGTTGTCGGCCGAAGAGGTTGCCAACGCCCGCAAGGCCGAGCCGGTGTTTGCCGCCTATACCCTGCGTGAAGGCACCTACGACAAGGTCGGCAACGTCGCCACCATCGGTATCCCCAACGTGCTGGTGGTCAACGCCAACATGCCGGATGACGTGGCGCACGCCATCACCAAGCTGATCTTCGAGAAGACCGCCGACCTCATCGCCATCCACCCGGCGGCGAATGACACCACGGTGGACTTCAGCCTCGGCTCCGCGCCGATCCCGCTGCATCCGGGCGCGATCCGTTTCTACGAGGGCGCCGGCCACAAGGTGCCGGACAACCTCAAGCCTTGAGCCGGGCGGGGCGTTGCAGCGCATGCTGAAGCGTTGCTGCGCCCTGTGGCTGCTGTCATGGACGGGCTTCGCGCAGGCGGGGCCCGTCGCGCTTGAAGTGGTGGATTCCGCCGGTATCGTGTCCCAGCGTTTTGCGCTTGCGGACGGACAGCGCTGGTGTCTGCTGTGGAATCATTCCGTCGCCGGCTTTGCGGTGCGCGACTGCTTTGCCTGGCAGCCGCCGCAGCTGCTGCTGCGCGACAGTCACCAGCCCGACTTTGCGGCCGGCCTCGGTCACATCGAGGGGCGTGGCGTGCAGCGCAGCGACGGGGCGGGTGGTTATTTCATCGAAGGCATCGACCAGCCGCTACTGGGCAATCGACTGCCCTTGCGGGTGGGGGCGATGGCGGTGAATCATCGTATCGAGATCGACGGGCGTGTGCATTCGCTGAGCGCTGCGCACGCCGGCGAGCGAATCGAACTGAGGGTGGCGCCGGCCACCGTGGTGGAGTCAGAGCAATGAGTGAAGCGCGTCCGTCGACCGTCCAGGAGTTCGCCGGAGGCCCGCCCCAGCCGCGCCCGATCCTGTGGCTGATCACGCTGGTGGCGGTGGCCCTGTCGCTGTTCCAGCTCTACACCGCGGGCATCCAGACGCTGGGGCTGTTCTATCAGCGCAGCATCCACATCGCCGCCATCATGGCGCTGGCCTTCATGATGTTCCCGCTGTTCGGGCGGCGCGAGATGTCGCTCAAGGGTGTGGCCGGCGGCTTGATCGACATGGTGTTTCTCGGCTGTGCGGTGCTGACCGGCGCCTACCTCAGCCTCAACCTTGACGACATCATCAACCGCGCCGGCTTCTGGAATACCACCGACATCGTGGTCGGCTGCATCGCGGTGGTGACGGTGCTGGAGGCCAGCCGCCGCGCCGTCGGGCTGGGGCTTACCGTGATCGGTATCGTCGCCGTGCTGTATGCCTTTGCCGGCCCGCGCGGCGAACTGCCGTGGCTGGGCGAGTGGATGCCGGGCATCCTCGCGCACCGCGGCTATACGCTGGATCGTGTGGTCGGCCAGCTGTACCTCGGGCAGGAGGGGCTGTTCGGCCTGCCGCTCGGCGTGGCTGCAACCTTCATCTTCGTTTTCGTGCTGTTCGGTGCCTTCCTGGAAGTGACCGGCGCCGGACGCTTCTTCATCGACATGGCCTACGCCGCCACCGGGCGCCAGCGCGGCGGGCCGGCCAAGGCGGCGGTCATCGCCTCGGCCGGCATGGGCTCGATCTCGGGCAGCTCCATCGCCAACGTGGTCACCACCGGCGCCTTCACGATTCCGCTCATGAAACGCCTCGGCTACAAGCCCGAGCAGGCCGGCGGGGTGGAGGCGGCCGCCAGCACCGGCGGGCAGATCATGCCGCCGCTGATGGGGGCGGGCGCCTTCCTGATGGCCGAATACACGCGCGTGCCCTACATCGAGATCGTCAAGGTCAGCATCCTGCCGGCGATCATGTACTTCGCCACGGTGTACCTGTTCGTGCACCTGATCGCGGTGAAGCAGGGCATGAAGGGTCTGCCGGCCTCCGAATTGCCGACCGTGCGCGAGGTAATGCGCTCGGGCTGGTACTACCTGATTCCGCTGGCAGTGCTGATCTGGCTGCTGGCGCTGCACACCTCGCCGATGCGGGTGGGCTTCTTCGCCGTGACCTCGGTGGCCGTGGTGGCAGCCGTACGCCATCTGGTGTGGGCCTTCTGGCAGGGGCCGAAGCAGGGTCAGCCGGTGAGCGGTGCGATGCTCGGCGGCCTGCTGGTGAAGGGCGGGCAGGGGCTGGTGATGGCGCTGTCGCTGGGCGCGCGCAATGCGGTGGCGGTGAGCATGGCCTGCGCGGTGGCCGGCATCATCGTCGGCGTGGTGGGCCTGACCGGACTGGGGCTGAAGTTCTCGTCGATGATGATGGCCTTCTCGGGCGGCAATATCGTGCTGGCGCTGATCATCGTCATCATCGCCAGCCTGATCCTCGGCATGGGTCTGCCGGTGACGGCGGCGTATATCGTGCTGATCGTGCTGGTCGGGCCGGCGCTCACCAACGAGTTCGGCATTCCGCTGCTGATCGCGCACCTGGTGGTGTTCTGGTATTCGCAGGATTCCAACGTCACGCCGCCGGTGGCGCTGGCGGCCTTTGCCGGGGCGGCGATTGCCGGCGGCAAGCCGATGGCCACCAGCGTGCAGGCCTGGAAGTTCGCCAAGGGCCTGTACCTGATCCCGTGCTTCATGGTGTTCAACCCGGAAATCATCATGGGCGGGCCGTGGGAAATCATCGTGTGGGACGTGGTGATCGCCTTCGTCGCGCTGGCGGCCTTCGCGGCGGCGCTGGAGGGCTATCTGTTCGGCCCCATGGATACCGTTTCGCGTGTGCTCATCGTGCCGGCGCTGGTGGCGATCTTCTGGCCCGACTTCACCATCGAGGCGATCGGCTTTGCCGGCATGGTGCTGGTGCTGGCCTTCAACTGGTGGCAGTCGCGTCGCACGACCGCGGCGGCATGAGTTCCGCACCCTTGCCGATCAGGGGTGCGGACGCTAGAGTGGCCGCTTTCGGATTGGGGAGCGTGCGCGCGTGATCGCGATCATCGAGGCATCCGGCTGGCCGATCTGGCCGCTGTTGTTCACATCCATCATCGCCGTGGCGCTCATCATCGAGCGCTCGATCAGCCTGCGTCGCATCAAGGTGGTGCCGCCCGATCTGCTCGAACGGGTGCTCGATGATCTTGCCCGCAATGGCGCCAGCCCCGGCATGGCCGACCGTGTGGCGGCGCATTCGCCGCTGGGTCGCGTGCTCGCCGCCGGCCTGCGCAACGTGAACAGTTCGCGCGAGATCATGAAGGAGGCCATTGAGGAAACCGGCCGTGCCGTGGCGCACGATCTGGGCCGCTACATGACTACGCTCGGTACCATTGCCGCGGTCAGCCCGCTGCTCGGCCTGTTCGGCACCATCATCGGCATGATCGACATCTTCGCCTCGCAGGGCGCCGGCGGCGCCAACCCGCAGCAGCTCGCGCAGGGCATCTCGATTGCGCTCAATACCACCGGCTTCGGCCTCATCATCGCGATTCCGGCCACTATCTTCTGGCGCCATTTCCGTGCCCTGGTCGACACCTTCGTGATCGACATGGAGCAGCAGGCCATCCGTCTGGTGGAAGTGGTGCACGGCGAGCGGGCACGATGAACTTCCAGCGCGGTGCCCAGCACGAGCAGCCCGAGGTCAGCCTGATTCCGCTGATCGACGTGGTGCTGGTGATCATCATCTTCCTGATGCTGACCACCACCTTCACGCGCATCTCCGGCCTGCAGATCAACCTGCCGACCGGAGAGGGTGAGCCGAGCGAGATCCAGCCCAGGGAGATCTCCGTGGCGGTGACGCCCGACGGCGACGTGATGGTCAATGGCCGTGCGGTCGGCGCGCGCGATGTGGTGTCGATTGCCAAGGCACTCGGTCAGGCCGTGCCGGCCGACGACCCCAACCCCATCGTCATCATCAGCGCAGATGCGCGCGCCACGCACCAGAGCGTGGTTGACGTCATGCAGGCGGCGCAGCGCGCCGGCCTGCCGCAGATCACCTTCTCCATCCAGACGCCGGAGCAGTGAGGCGTCCGTCCCGCCCGGCATGAGCGCCCGCGCCCCCGCCCACTGGAGCCGTCGCGGCGCGGGCGCCATCCTGCTGCTGCCGCTGTCCCTTGTCTTCATGCTGCTCGCCGCCCTGCGCCGCGCGCTGTATCGCGCGGGCGTGCTGCGCGCACAGCGTCTGCCGGTGCCGGTGATCGTGGTCGGCAACATCGCCGTCGGTGGCAGCGGCAAGACGCCGGTGGTGGCCTGGCTGGCCGAAAGTCTGCGCGAAGCCGGTTTTCACCCCGGCATCGTCAGTCGGGGGTATGGCGGCAGCGTGGAGGCGGTGGCGGTGCTTGCGCCAGAAGGCGATGCCGCGCGCTTCGGCGACGAACCCGTCCTGCTGACACGTCTGACCGGTTGCCCGCTGGCCGTCGGGCGCGATCGTCCGGCGGCCGGCCAGGCCTTGCTGGCGGCGCATCCGGACGTGGATGTGCTGATCTCGGATGACGGCCTGCAGCACTACGCGCTGGCGCGCGACATCGAGATCGTGGTGGTCGACGAGCAGGTCATGGGTAACCGCTGGCGTCTGCCGGCCGGGCCGCTGCGCGAAGGCGTGGCACGGCTGGCAGAGGTCGATCTGGTCATTGCGCATGGCGCGCTGTCCGCTGCGCTGCGCGCTGCGACGGGCGCAGTGCCGGTGGTGTCGATGCATCTGGAAGGCGGGATGCTGGAGCGCATCGACGGTAGCGAACGGCGCCCGCTGGCGGATTTCGCGGGACAGCGCGTGCACGCCGTCGCCGGCATCGGGCGCCCGCAGCGCTTCTTCGAGCAGCTTGCGGCGGCCGGTCTGGTGGTGATCGGGCACGCCTTTCCCGATCACCACCCGTATGCGCCTGAAGACCTGCACTTCGAGGACGCCGCGCCGAAAGTCCTCACCGCCAAGGATGCGGTAAAATGCGCGGCATTCGCGCCGGCCGACACTTGGGTGTTGCCGGTACGCGCAAGCATCGACGCGACCGCGTCGCAACGCATCGTGGAGAAGCTGACGCATGGAATCCCGCCTGCTTGACATCCTCGTCTGCCCGCTGTGCAAGGGGCCGCTTGATTACCTGCGCGAGGAGCAGGAACTCGTGTGCAAGGCCGACCGTCTGGCCTTTCCGATCCGCGACGGCATTCCCGTCATGCTGGAAGACGAAGCCCGTGCCATGAGCGCGGAGGAAGTCGAAGCGGTACGGAAGCGCGGCGCATGACGCCCTTCCGCGTCGTCGTGCCGGCGCGTTTTGCGTCCACGCGGCTGCCCGGCAAGCCGCTGGCCGACATCTGCGGCAAACCCATGATCGTGCGTGTGATGGAACGCGCTGCGGCCTCCGGCGCAGCCGAGGTGCTGGTCGCCACCGACGACGAGCAGGTGCTCGCCAGTGTGCGTGCGGCCGGTGGTCAGGCGCTGATGACGCGGGCCGATCACCCCAGCGGTACGGATCGTCTGGCCGAAGTGGTCGAGGTACGCGGCTGGAGCGACGACGAGATCATCGTCAACGTGCAGGGCGACGAACCGCTGATCGATGTGGGCCTGATCCGGCTGGTCGCTGATGCGCTGGCCGACGATCCGGCAGCCTCGATCTCGACCGCGGCACACGCCATCCACGACGCCGAGAGCTTCTTCAACCCCAACGTGGTCAAGGTGGTGTGCGACGCGCGCGGTCACGCGCTGTATTTCTCGCGCGCGCCGATTCCGTGGGCGCGCGATGATCTGGCGAAGACGCGCACGGCGCTGCCGGCCGGCTTGCCGGTGCTGCGTCATGTCGGCATCTATGCCTATCGCGCCGGCTTTCTGAAACGTTACGCGCAGCTCGCACCGTCTCCGCTGGAGCAGTGGGAGGCGCTGGAGCAGTTGCGGGCGATGTGGCACGGCCATCGCATCGCGGTGCGGGTGGTCGACGAGGCCCCGGCCGCCGGGGTGGATACCCCCGAAGACCTGGCGCGCGTGCGCGCCGTTTTCGCACAGGAACAATGAACCGGTGGCCGCATCGCGCGGCCGGCGGCAATACAACGCGGCCGCAAGAGGCGGACCGCGCAACAGGGAGGTTGTATGCGACTGATTCTTCTCGGACCGCCGGGCGCCGGCAAAGGCACGCAGGCCAGCTTCATCAAGGAGCGCTTCGGCATTCCGCAGATTTCCACCGGTGACATGCTGCGCGCCGCCGTGCGCGAAGGCACGCCGCTGGGCATCGAGGCCAAGAAGGTCATGGATTCCGGTGGCCTCGTTTCCGACGACATCATCATCGGTCTGGTGAAGGATCGGCTGACCCAGCCCGACTGCGCCAACGGCTACATGTTCGACGGTTTCCCGCGCACGCTGCCGCAGGCCGACGCCATGAAGGACGCCAGGGTGGCGCTGGACTTCGTGCTGGTCATCGAAGTGGATGACGCCGAGAT
>JAJLLM010000108.1:0-26283 GCA_033837965.1 Pseudazoarcus pumilus | reverse complement strand
CGCGTACTCGATGCACTTCTCGGTGTGGAACTGACCGGTCTTGCCGGTCATGCCCTGGGTGATGACCTTGGTGTCCTTGTTGATGAGGATCGACATTCGGATGCTCCTTTACTTGCCCTTGACCGCGTTGACGATCGCGGTCGCAGCTTCAGCCATGGTGTCCGCGGCGATGATCGGCAGGCCGGATTCGGCCAGGATCTGCTTGCCCAGATCTTCGTTGGTGCCCTTCATGCGCACGACCAGCGGTACGCTGAGCTTGACTTCACGGGCAGCGGTAACCACGCCGTTGGCGATGGTGTCGCAGCGCATGATGCCGCCGAAGATGTTCACCAGGATGCCCTTGACCTTCGGGTTCTTGAGCATGATCGTGAAGGCTGCGGTGACCTTCTCGGTCGTCGCGCCGCCGCCCACGTCCAGGAAGTTGGCCGGCTCGCCGCCGAACAGCTTGATGGTGTCCATGGTGGCCATGGCCAGACCGGCGCCGTTCACCATGCAACCGATGTCGCCATCGAGGCTGATGTAGGCCAGGTCGTACTTGGAGGCTTCGATTTCCTGCTCGTCCTCTTCGTCCTTGTCGCGGTAGGCCACGATGTCTTCGTGACGGAACAGCGCGTTGGAGTCGAAATCGAACTTGGCGTCGAGTGCCTTGACCGTGCCGTTGCCCTCGCGGATCAGCGGGTTGATCTCGGCCAGCGAAGCATCGGTGTCCATGTAGCAGGTGTACAGCTTCTTGAACGTCTCGATGGCGTTGGCGCGGGCTTCCGCCGGCATGCCGATGCCGTCGGCGAGTTCGCCGGCTTGCGCGTCGGTCAGGCCCTGGAGCGGGTCAACGAAGACCTTGATGATCTTCTCCGGGGTCTTCTCGGCCACTTCCTCGATGTCCATGCCGCCCTCGGAGGACGCCATCAGGACGACCTTCTGCGAAGCACGGTCGGTCAGCGCAGCAACGTAGTACTCGTGCTGGATGTCAGCGCCTTCCTCGACCATCAGACGGCGGACTTTCTGGCCTTCCGGACCGGTCTGGTGCGTGACGAGCTGCATGCCGAGGATGGAATCGGCGTGGCTGCGCACTTCGTCCAGCGACTTGGCGAGCTTGACGCCACCGCCCTTGCCGCGACCACCGGCGTGGATCTGCGCCTTGACGACCCAGATCTTGCCGCCGAGCGACTCGGCCGCCTTCACGGCTTCATCGACGGAGAAACACGGAACGCCTTTCGGCGTGACGATGCCGAACTTCCTCAGAACTTCTTTTGCCTGGTACTCATGAATTTTCATGGTTGCCCTTCGATCGAAGTTGCGGCCTCTGCCGGGCCGCGAACAGTTGATGGGACGATTCAAATTTTTGAATGTTTGGCGGAGGACGTCTGTCTGGTACCGACGCCTTCCAGAAGGCTTGCCTGGTGGGCCAACCCGATCTCGCCCATGCCCCCCGGTCGGGGGCACTGATGCCAAGAGCCGCGCAGTATAACTTGTTGTTGCCTTGTGGAAATCCCGTATACGACTTTGCGCAGTGCACCATCGAACGGCGCCTGCAATCAGACCGGATTGTCGATGTCGAGGAAGTCTACGCGCAGCGCGAGTTCGCGCCGCAGGTGCTCGCCGAGGGCACGGATGCCGTAGCGCTCGGTCGCGTGATGGCCGGCCGCGACGTACGGCACACCGGACTCGCGCGCGAGATGCACGGTCTGCTCGGAGATTTCGCCGGACACGAACACATCCGCGCCAGCGGCAATCGCCTGCTCGAAGTAGCCCTGGGCAGCTCCCGTGCACCACGCCACACAGCGCACGCGACGCGCACCATCGCCCACCAGTTGAGGCGCGCGCTGCAAGGCCTCACCGAGACGGACCGCGATATCGGCCGCCGATCCAGCCTGCGCCGGCACTCCCAGCCAGCCCAGCTGCTGCTCACCGAATCGCGCCGCATCGGGCACCCAGCCCGCAACCAGCGCCAGCTGAGCGTTGTTGCCGAGTTCGGCATGAGCATCCAGCGGCAGGTGATAGGCGAACAGGCTGATGTCGTTGCGCAGCAGGGTGGCCATCCGTTGCTTGCGGATGCCCGTCACGCGCCCGTCCTCACCACGCCAGAAATAGCCGTGATGCACGAACACTGCGTCATAACCTCCGGCCACTGCCGCATCCAGCAGGGCCTGGCTGGCGGTCACCCCGCACAGCACGGAAGCCACCTCCGGGCATCCTTCCACTTGCAAACCGTTTGGGCAATAATCCTTGAAGCTCGACGCGTCGAGCAGACCATCCACATATTTCCGCAGTTCGTTCAGTCGCATTCTTCCTCCGCGGCAGCTCTCCGCATCCGGCGATGATACCGGAGGGCCGCAAGCCACATCGACTGACGCCTGCGCCCACACTGCGGACCACGCTGCATGCATCGTCTCTGGTTGATCTTCGCGCAGGCCGTCACGGTCACCGTCGCGGCCCTTTTCGTGCTGAGCACGCTCAAACCGGACTGGCTCGCGCCGGTCTCGTCCCACGCCACCGTGGTCACGGTGCGTGAGGCGCTGTACGGTCCGGACAGCGCCACGGCCGACCCCGCAGCGCACTCATTGGCCGATGCCGCCAGCCGCTCGATGCCCGCCGTCGTGCATGTGTTCACGCGCAGCGCCGTCCGCAGCCAGCGCCATCCGCTGCTCGACGACCCCCTGTTCCAGCGCTTCTTCGGCGCCCCGCCGGAAATGCCGCGGGAAGAGTCCTCCGGCCTCGGTTCCGGCGTGATCGTGAGTCCGGACGGCTTCATCCTCACCAACAACCACGTCATCGAATCGGCCGAGCAGATCGAAGTGGCGCTCAACGACGGCCGGAAGTTTCCGGCAGAAGTCGTCGGCCGCGATCCGGAGTCGGATCTCGCCGTCCTGCGCATCCGGGATGCCGGCGAACTGCCGCCGATCACCTTCTCGCCCAACGAAAACCTGCGCGTCGGCGACACCGTGCTGGCCATCGGCAACCCCTTCGGCGTGGGCCAGACCGTGACCATGGGCATCATCTCGGGCCTCGGCCGCTCCACGCTCGGCATCAATACCTTCGAGAACTACATCCAGACCGATGCCGCCATCAACCCCGGCAATTCAGGTGGGGCGCTGGTGGACCGCGAAGGCCGGCTGATCGGCATCAACACCGCGATCTACTCGAACTCCGGCGGCTCGCTGGGCATCGGCTTTGCCATTCCAGCCTCGCTGGCACTCGATGTCTTCCGTCAGATCGTGGCAGACGGCCAGGTCACGCGTGGCTGGATAGGGGTGGAGATTCAGGAGGTCAGCCGAGAGCTGGCGGTGTCTTTCGGACTGCCGGAGGAAGGCGGGGCGCTGATCGCCGGCGTGCTGCGCGGCGGCCCGGCCGAACGCGGCGGGCTGCAGCCGGGGGATGTGCTGATGCAGGTGGAAGGCAAGCCGATCCGCACTGCGCGTGAAGTGCTCGATACGGTGTCGGGGCTGCGGCCGGGCCAGCAGGTGCGCGTCAGTCTGTGGCGCGAACGCCGGGCACTGGAACTGGGGATCGAGATCGGGCGCCGCCCCACTCCGCAACAGAACGCCCGGCGCTGAAAGCCGGGCAATGCCGGCTCACTTGCGTTCGGACTGCTCGATGCCGTCGAGCTCACGATCAAGTGCGGCCTCGTCCGGGGCCGTGTAGTCGGACTCGCCGGAATCCGCCTCGTCACGCTTGGGCTTGACCATCATCCTGACCATCAGGATGCCGATCTCGTACAACGTGATCATCGGCACGGCCAGCATGAACTGCGAGATCACATCCGGCGGCGTGATGATGGCGGCAATAACGAACGCACCGACAATCACGTAGGGGCGTGCTTCGCGCAGCTTGTGCACGTCGACCACCCCGACCTTGGCCAGCAGGATCACCGCCACCGGCACCTCGAAGGTGAGCCCGAAGGCGATGAACAAGGTCATCACGAAGGACAGATACTGCTCGATGTCCGGCGCCACCATGATGCTCTTGGGGGCGAATTCGTAGATGAACTTGAAGACCGTCTGGAACACGAAGAAGTAGCAGAACGCCATGCCGGCGATGAACAGCAGCGTGGTGCCGATCACCAGCGGCAGCCCGATGCGCTTCTCGTGCGAATACAGCCCCGGCGCGATGAAGGCCCAGGCCTGATGCAGCACGTACGGCAAGGCCACCAGAAAGGCCGCCAGCAGCGTTACCTTGATCGGCACGAAGAACGGCGTGACCACGCCGGTGGCGATCATGTTGGTGCCCTCGGGCAGCGTGTTCATCATCGGCAGCGCGAGGATGTCGTAGATATCGCTGGCCCACGGCATCATCGCCAGGAACACGACGAGCATGGCAATCACCGCGCGCAGCAGGCGGTCACGCAGCTCGATCAGGTGCGAGATGAAGGTTTCTTCCACGTTTCTCAGGCCTTGGATGCCGGACCGCGTCCGGCGTCATCGCCCAGACCGAGTTGGAGTTGCGAGTCTTCCGGAGGAACCGTCTGCCCGCCAGCGGGGCTCAGCACACTGGCTTCGGTCACCGGCGCCAGCGAAGGCGGATTCATCGGAGGGGCTCCCGGCTCCACTGGCTCTACACTGCGTTCGATGTCCGCTGCCGTGTCACGCACGCTCGATTCGAGCCCGTCGGCCTGCTTGCGCACGGTGGATTCCAGTTCCTGCGCCTGATCCTTGACCTGCTGCTGCAGCTTTTTCAATTCTTCCAGCTGCATTTCCCGCGACACGTCGGACTTCACCTCGGCCACATAGCGTTGCAACCGGCCCAGCAGGTGACCTGCGGTGCGCGCAACCTTGGGCAGGCGCTGCGGCCCGACCACGATCAGGGCCACCACCGCAACAAGGACCATCTCGGAAAAACCGAAGTCGAACATGGGCTGGAATCCGCCGAACCGATGAATGCAACAAGCGCGCGAGGCACCGCACGGACGCGCGGCACCTCACGAGCGGACGCTCAGGAATTGACCTTGTCGGACTTTTCCTTGACTTCGGCGTCGAGCGTGTCGGCGTCGGCGATACGGTTTTGACGGCTGTCGTCCGCCGGCGTCTCGGCTTCCTTCATGCCGTCCTTGAAGCCTTTCACGGCGCCGCCCAGATCCGAGCCGACATTACGCAGTTTCTTGGTACCGAAAACCAGCAGCACGATGACCAGAACGACCAGCCAGTGCCAGATGCTGAAAGAACCCATTACGCTCTCCTCAATGCTTCAACATGGCCGGCAATACGTCCGGACCACCGAGTACATGGACGTGGAGATGATACACCTCCTGTCTGCCGACCTTTCCCGCGTTGATGATGGTGCGGTAGCCGTCGTTCAAGCCCTGCTCGCGGGCCAGGCGGGCCGCGACGGTCATGACCTTTCCCATCACCGCCGCATGCTCGGACTGCACGTCGAGCATGGTCGGGATGTGGAGTTTGGGAATCACGAGGAAGTGCACCGGCGCCGCCGGTCGGATGTCGTGAAACGCGATGCAATCGTCGTCTTCGTACAGCTTGTTGGCAGGTATGTCACCCGCAACGATCTTGCAGAAAATACAGTCCGTCACCGTGCCTCCTCAAGCCTTGCTGCGTGAATTCTTCTCGTCGATGCCGGAGATGCCCTCGCGACGCCGGAACTCGGCGACCACGTCATCCACCGACAATCCCTGATATGTCAGCAACACCAGCGAATGAAACCACAGATCGGCCACTTCGTGCACGAGATGCAGTTGATCGCCGTCCTTGGCCGCCATGATGGTCTCGGCTGCCTCTTCCGCAACCTTCTTGCAGATCGCATCCGTGCCCTTGGCGTACAGGCTCGACACGTAGGACGAATCCGGGCTGGCGTCCTTGCGCGCCTGCAGCGTATCGGAAACGCGGCGCAGCACTTCGAGATCGATCATCTGTAGATGTCCTTGGGCGATTTGACCACCGGCTCGACGGCCTCCCAGCGACCATCCGCCATGCGGCGCTGAAAGAAGCAGCTGTGCCGGCCGGTGTGGCAGGCAATGCCGCCGGCCTGTTCGACCTTCAGCAGCACCACGTCGTTGTCGCAATCAATCCGCATGTCGAGCACGCGCTGGGTGTGACCGGACTCCTCGCCCTTATGCCACAGCTTGCCGCGCGAACGCGACCAGTACACGGCCTCACCGATTTCCGCGGTGCGCTTGAGCGCCTCGCGGTTCATCCAGGCGAACATCAGCACGTCGCCGGAGGACGCCTCCTGCGCAATGACGGGCACGAGGCCGTCCTCGTCCCATTGCACCTCATCCAGCCACGCTTCGCTCACAGTCTCACCTCGATGCCGCGCGCGCGCATCACTTCCTTGGCCTCGCGCACCGTGTGTTGGCCGAAGTGGAAGATGCTGGCCGCCAGCACCGCATCGGCATGACCGATCGACACGCCATCGGCCAGGTGATCGAGATTCCCCACGCCACCACTGGCAATCACGGGTACCGACACCGCATCCGACACGGCACGCGTCAGCGCCAGGTCAAAACCCGACTTGGTGCCGTCGCGGTCCATGCTGGTGAGCAGGATCTCGCCGGCACCCAGCGCCACCACTCGCTTGGCCCATTCGACCGCATCCAGACCGGTATCGTTTCTTCCGCCGTGGGTAAACACGTGCCACACGCCCGGTGCAACCGCCTTCGCGTCAATCGCCACCACAATGCACTGACTACCGACCTTGCCCGAGGCGTCCGCCACCAGCTGCGGGTTGTTCACCGCGGCCGTGTTCATGCTGACCTTGTCAGCGCCGGCGTTGAGCAGGCGGCGCACGTCATCGACGCTGCGCACGCCACCGCCCACCGTGAGCGGGATGAACACCTGGTTGGCCACTTCTTCGACCACGTGCAGGATGATGTCACGCGCGTCGGAACTGGCGGTGATGTCGAGAAAGGTCAGTTCGTCCGCGCCCTGCTCGTCATAGCGGCGGGCAATCTCGATGGGATCCCCCGCATCACGCAGCTCGACGAAGTTCACGCCCTTGACGACGCGACCGGCATTGACGTCCAGGCAGGGAATGATGCGCTTGGCCAGCATCAGTCGCCGGCGCCGTTAAGCTCGTCGGCGCGCGCCTGAGCGGCAGCGAAGTCCAGCGTACCCTCGTAGATGGCGCGGCCGGTGATGGCACCCATCACGCCCTCGTCCTCGACCGCGCAGAGGCGGTCGATGTCGGACAGATCGGTGATGCCGCCGCTGGCAATGACCGGAATGCGCAGGGCCTGGGCCAGACGCACGGTCGCCTCGATATTCACGCCGGAGAGCATACCGTCACGCCCGATGTCGGTGTAGATCACGCCCTCGACACCGTAATCCTCGTACTTCTTGGCCAGATCGATGACGTCATGGCCAGTGATCTTAGACCAGCCATCGGTCGCCACCTTGCCGTCCTTGGCATCGAGTCCGACGATGACATGGCCCGGGAACGCCGTGCAGGCATCGTGCAGGAAGCCCGGATTCTTCACCGCGGCGGTGCCGATGATGACGTAGCTGATGCCGCTGTCGAGATAGGCCTCGATGGTATCCAGATCACGGATGCCGCCACCAAGCTGTACCGGCAGGTCGTCGCCGACTTCCCGCACGATGGCGCGGATGGCCGCCTCGTTCTTGGGTTTGCCGGCAAAGGCCCCGTTCAGGTCAACGAGGTGCAGGCGGCGGGCACCCAGATCGACCCAGTGGCGCGCCATGGCGGCGGGGTCATCAGAGAACACGGTGGCGTCGTCCATTTCGCCCTGCTTGAGACGCACACAGTGTCCGTCCTTGAGGTCGATGGCGGGGATCAGCAGCATTTGGAAAGTCTTGGTTGAAAGTGATTCGGTGACGCCGGCGCTCAGGGCTTCCAGCGGACGAAGTTTGCGAGCAGTTGCAGGCCGGCGCGGGCGCTTTTCTCGGGATGGAACTGAACGGCAAAAATATTATCCCGCCCCACCGCACTGGTAAACCGCAGGCCGTAAGTGGTTTCCGCAGCGCGCACGGCATCCTGCTCGGGCGCCACGTAGTAGCTGTGCACGAAGTAAAAACGCTCGCCGTCGTCGATATCGGCCCACATCGGATGCGCCGGGTCAAGCTGCTGCACTTCGTTCCAGCCCATATGGGGTACCTTCAGATGGCCGCCGTCGGCGGTCTTCATGCTGGCAGCCTCCGGGAAACGCACGACCTCTCCGGGCAGGATACCGAGCCCCGGCACGTTGCCTTCCTCGCTGCGCTCGAAGAGCATCTGCTCGCCGATGCAGATTCCGAGAAAAGGCTTGCTGGCCGCGGCGGCAAGCACCGCCTCGCGCACTCCGCGGGCATCCAGCTCGCGCATGCAGTCCGGCATCGCGCCCTGCCCCGGAAACACCACGCGCGCGGCCGCCGCGACCTCACGCGGATCGGAGGTCACGACAATGCGCAATTCAGGCGCAACATGCTCGATGGCCTTGGCAACCGAACGCAGGTTGCCCATGCCGTAATCAATGATGGCGATGTCCGTCATCACGGTGTCACTCGTGGCTCGATACGAAAGATGCGGATGCGGTCAGAGCGCACCCTTGGTCGACGGCACACTGCCGGCAGTGCGCTCATCGCGCTCGGCGGCCATGCGCAGCGCGCGGCCGAAGGCCTTGAAGATGGTTTCGCACTGATGGTGCGCATTGTCGCCACGCAGATTGTCGACATGCAGCGTGACCGCGGCATGATTGACGAAGCCCTGGAAGAACTCGCGCGCCAGATCGACATCGAAGTTGCCGATGCGCGCACGGGTGTAATCGACGAAATAATGCAGCCCCGGACGACCGGAGAAATCCACCACCACACGCGACAGCGCTTCGTCGAGCGGCACGTAGGCGTGGCCGTAGCGGCGAATGCCCTTCTTGTCACCGATGGCCTTGGCGAAGGCCTGCCCCAGCGTGATGCCGACATCCTCGACGGTGTGATGGTCGTCGATGTGGGTGTCGCCCTCGGCGCGCACATCAAGGTCGATCACGCCGTGACGCGAGATCTGGTCGAGCATGTGATCGAGAAAGGGAACGCCGGTCGCAAAACAGCCCTTGCCGCTGCCGTCGAGGTTGATGCTGACGGTGATGCGGGTTTCGAGCGTATCGCGGGTGACTTCTGCCTGCCGCATGGGTGTCCGTTCGGGGTAGTCAAAGGGTTGCCATGGCAGGGCCATGGACACGCCATGATACCATCGCGACGCTGTTCGGCCGCAAGCCGTCGCAGCATCCGCGCCACCCCGAAACCCCCGCATCAAGCACAACTGGAAGCACGATGAGCCGCTATTGGAGCCCCGTCGTTCAAGGACTCGACCCCTACGTGCCCGGCGAGCAGCCGCGCGTAGACAACCTGATCAAGCTCAACACCAACGAAAGCCCCTACGGCCCGTCGCCGAAGGCCATCGCCGCCATCCGTGCCGCGGCAGACGACGGCCTGCGCCTGTACCCGGACCCGCGTGGCCAGGGCCTGTGTGACGCGCTCGCCAGACGCTTCGGCCTCAAGGCGGACCAGGTGTTCGTCGGCAACAGTTCGGACGAAGTGCTGGCCCACGTCTTCCACGGCCTGCTCAAGCACGAGCGCGCACTGTGGATGCCCGACATCACCTACAGTTTCTACCCGGTGTACTGCGGCCTGTACGGCATCGCCTACCAGACCATCCCGCTCGACGAGGAGTACTGCATCCGCCCGGATGACTACCTGCCGCGCGAGGATGCGCGCGCCGGAGCCATCATCTTCGCCAACCCCAACGCCCCGACCGGACGTCCGCTGGCGTTGGCCGAGGTCGAGCGCATCGTCGTCGCCAACCCGCAGTGCGTGGTGGTGGTGGACGAGGCCTATGTCGACTTCGGTGGCGAGAGCGCGGTTGCGCTGGTGAATCAGCATCCCAACCTGCTGGTGGTGCAGACCTTCTCCAAGTCGCGCGCGCTGGCCGGACTGCGTGTCGGCTATGCCATCGGCCATGCGGGCCTGATCGAAGGCCTCGAGCGGGTCAAGAACTGCTTCAACTCCTACCCCCTCGATCGCCTGGCACTGGCCGGGGCAATCGCTTCGGTCGAAGACGAGACCTACTTTCGGGAGACCTGCGACAAGGTCATCGCCAGCCGCGAACAGCTCCGTCTGGACCTGGAAGAACTCGGCTTCGAGGTCATGCCCTCGGCCACCAACTTCGTGTTTGCCCGGCACCCCGCGCATGACGCGGCAACGCTGGCCCGGGCACTGCGCGAACGCGCCATCCTCGTGCGCCATTTCAGCAAGCCGCGCATCAATCAGTTCCTGCGCATCACAATCGGTACGGATGAGCAGTGTGCGACGCTGGTGGCTGCACTGCGCGAGATCACGGCCTGATCGGCGATCACATGAAAAAAAGGGCGCCAGACGGCGCCCTTTCTTGAGCCGAGGCACTTACTTCAGCCGCATCTCTGCCGAGCGTGCGTGCGCCTGCAGGCCCTCGCCGTGCGCAAGGATGGAGGCCACGCGGCCGAGCTTCTGCGCACCGGCCTCGGAAATCTCGATGATGCTGCTGCGCTTCTGGAAGTCATACACCCCCAGCGGCGACGAGAAGCGCGCGCTGCGCATAGTCGGCAACACGTGGTTGGGGCCGGCACAGTAATCGCCCAGCGCCTCGACCGACCAGTGACCGACAAAGATCGCGCCGGCATGGCGAATGTGGTCGATCCACGCCGCCGCATCCTCCATGGACAGTTCCAGGTGCTCCGGCGCGATGCGGTTGGCGATCGCACAGGCCTGTTCCAGCGTATCCACGTGGATCAGCGCACCACGGTTCTTCAGCGAGGTCGCGATGGTGTCGCGGCGCGGCATGGTCGGCAGCAGGCGCTCGATGCTGGCGGCGACGGCCTCGATGAAGTCGGCATCGGTGCACAGCAGGATGGATTGGGCCAGTTCGTCATGTTCGGCCTGCGCGAAAAGGTCCATCGCCACCCAGTCCGGATGGCCGCTGCCATCGGAGATGATCAGCACTTCGGAAGGGCCGGCCACCATGTCGATGCCGACGGTACCGAACACCCGGCGCTTGGCTTCCGCCACATAGGCATTGCCGGGACCGACGATCTTGTCCACCTGCGGCAGGGTCTGCGTACCGTAGGCCAGCGCCGCCACGGCCTGCGCGCCGCCGATGGTGAATACGCGGTCGACGCCGGTAATTGCGGCCGCGGCCAGCACCAGCGGATTCTTTTCCCCGCCCGGTGTCGGCACGACCATGATGAGTTCCTTGACGCCGGCAACCTTGGCCGGAATCACATTCATCAGCACCGAACTGGGGTAGGACGCGCGCCCGCCCGGCACGTACAGGCCCACACGGTCGAGCGGCGTGACCTTCTGGCCAAGACGCGTACCGTCTTCCTCGGTGTAGGACCAGGATTCGGCGGTCTGGCGCTCGTGGTAGCGGCGCACGCGGTCGGCCGCCTCACGCAGCGCCTCGCGCTGTTCGACCGACAGGCTGTCCAGCGCGGCTTTCAGCTCTGCATGGCGCAGCTCAAGCTGCGCCATGCCCGACACGTCAAGGCGGTCAAAACGGCGGGTGTACTCGATCACGGCCGTGTCGCCCGTGGCGCGCACGGCGGAGAGGATTTCACTGACGGCGTCATTGATACGCGCGTCGGCACCGCCCTCAAAGGCCAGCAAAGCATCGAGGTCGGCGAGAAAGCCCGGCTCGCGGGCATTCATTCGGCGGATGGTCATGCGGCTTCCTTCTTGCCGATGGCGCCGGAGAAGGCGTCAAGCATCGGCTGAATCAATGCGTGTTTGAGTTTCAGCGAGGCCTGATTCACCACCAGGCGCGAGCTGATGTCGCGAATGTGTTCGACCTCGACCAGACCATTGGCGCGCAAGGTTCCGCCGGTGGAGACCAGATCGACGATGGCGTCCGCCAGACCGACCAAGGGCGCAAGCTCCATGGAGCCATACAGCTTGATCAGGTCCACGTGCACGCCCTTGTCGGCGAAGTGGGCCTTGGCGCTCTCGATGTACTTGGTCGCAACGCGGATTCGACCACCCGGACGCGAAGCGGTTTCGTAGTCAAAACCATCGCGCGTGGCCACGCTCAGGCGGCAGCGCGCGATCTCCAGATCGAGCGGCTGGTACAGCCCCTCACCGCCGTGTTCAAGCAACACGTCCTTGCCGACGATGCCCAGATCCGCAGCGCCATGCTGCACATAGGTCGGCGCATCGGTGGCGCGCACGATGAGCAGGCGCACCTCGGGACGGGTGGTGCCGATGATGAGCTTGCGCGAGCTCTCCGGGCTGTCGGTCGGCTCGATGCCGGCAGCGGCGAGCAGCGGCAGGGTTTCCTCGAAGATCCGCCCCTTCGACAGGGCGATGGTGATACTGGACACGGCTGAGGCCTCGGTCGGTCGTCAAGGGCGGGATTGTAACCCGTCAGGGGAAGTGTTAGCCTGCTCGCAAATGGCTGAGTCGCGCTCCGGCGCGAATCGGCCATTTCCTTTTTTCGACCTCGATTCACGATTCACGGAAGTCCGGACATGAAGCCCGAAATCATCGTTTCCTCGCACGACCTCGACCAACTGGAGGGCCTGCTTGCCACGCCTGCCGCACGCCAGCGTGCCGATCTGGACGGTCTGCGCGCGGAGCTTGATCGGGCAGAAATCCGCGAGCCGGCCGACATGCCGGCTAACGTCATCACCATGAACAGCCGCTTCCGTATACGCGAGCAGCCCTCCGGCCGCGAGCGCGAGCTGACGCTGGTGTGGCCCGGCGACCGCAGCTACGGGGAAGCCGGCATCTCGGTGTTCACGCCGGCCGGCAGCGCCCTGCTCGGCCTCTCCGCAGGTCAGCGCATTGACTGGCCGACGGTCGAGGGCCGCGAGGTGCACCTTGAAGTGATCGAGGTGGTGTCCCAGCCTGCCGACGCCACCGCCTGATCAGCTGACGCGCAGCGCCTTTGCCCCGAGCGCCGCAAGCTTCTCTTCGAGGCGCTCATAGCCACGATCGAGGTGATAGATGCGCTCGATGGTGGTCTCGTCTTCGGCCACCAGCCCGGCAATGACCAGGCTGGCCGAGGCGCGCAGGTCGGTGGCCATCACGGTAGCCCCTTCCAGCCGCGCCACGCCGCGCACCACGGCGGTATTGCCGTCGATGGCAATGTCGGCACCCAGGCGCTGCAGCTCGACGGCATGCATGAAGCGGTTCTCGAAGATGGTCTCGCGGATCACCGCCGAGCCCTCGGCCACGGTATTGATGGCCATGAACTGCGCCTGCATGTCTGTCGGAAACGCAGGATACGGTGCCGTGCGCAAGCCCACCGCCTTGAGGCGACGGGGTGCCTTGAGGCGGATCGCATCCGCTTCGGCGGTGATGCTGCAGCCCGCCTCGGTCAGCTTGTCGACCACCGCGTCGAGGAAGGCCGCAGAGGTGTGCGTCAAGCGCCCCTCCCCGCCGCTCGCCGCAATCGCGCAAAGATAGGTGCCGGTCTCGATGCGATCGGGCATGACCCGATGGGTCGCACCGTGCAGGTGCTCCACGCCTTCGACGTGGATCACGTCGGTACCGGCACCGCGGATACGCGCACCCATCGCAATCAGGCAATTGGCCAGGTCCACGATCTCCGGCTCACGCGCCGCATTCTCGATCACGGTCTCGCCCTGCGCCAGCGTGGCGGCCATCATCAGGTTGGCGGTGCCGGTGACGGTCACCATGTCGGTCACCAGGCGCACGCCGTGCAGGCGCTTCGCCACGGCATGCACGTAGCCATGTTCGACCGTCACTTCAGCACCCATGGCCTGCAGTCCGCGGATGTGCTGGTCGACCGGGCGCGCTCCGATGGCGCAACCGCCGGGCAGCGACACGCGCGCCTCACCGCAACGTGCCACCAGCGGCCCCAGCACCAGAATCGACGCACGCATGGTCTTGACCAGTTCGTAGGCCGCAACCGGGTCGGTGATCTGCGAAGCATCCAGCGTGACGCTGTCCGCTTCGCGCACGGACTGCACGCCCATGCTGCGCAGCAGACGCAGCAGCGTGTCGATGTCGTTCAGGCGCGGGACGTTGTGCAGCACCAGCGGCTCACGCGTCAGCAAGGCCGCGCAGAGAATCGGCAAGGCCGCATTCTTGGCACCCGAGATCGCGATCTCGCCGTTGAGCCGGACGCCGCCCTGTATCCGAAGCTTGTCCATCGGCGCTCAGTACCCGAGCGTGGAACGCACCGTCGCCCAGCGGGCGGGGGTGTAGGTCTTCAGCCCCAGCGCATGGATCTCGCCGGTGTCCAGGCGCTCGCCCAGCGTGCCCTTGACCATTCGGTGCTGGTCCGGCAGCGAGATGCCTTCGAACATCGGACTGACGACGATGGCGCTGAAGTGCACGCCATCCTCCCCCTTCACCTCGATGAACTCACAATCCAGCCCTTCGGCGATCAAACGCTCGATTTCCGATGCCTGAAACATCTTCAGCAATTCCTCTGTTGCACTCAGTTGCGTAGTTTGTAGCCCCGCGCAAGCAGCGCAAGGGTGAGTAAAGCCAGCCCGCCCAGACAGGCCCCGACCACTGCCAGACTCAGCCACGGCGAGACGTCCGACTGGCCGAAGAAGCCGTAACGGAATCCGTCGATCATGAAGAAGAACGGGTTGGCGTGGGAGACGTCCTGCCACAGCGGGGGCAGCGAATGGATTGAATAGAATACGCCGGAAAGCATGGTCAGCGGCATGATCAGGAAGTTTTGAAATGCTGCCAGCTGATCGAACTTCTCGGCGACGATCCCGGCGATCACGCCGAAGGAGCCAAGGATCGCCCCGCCTGCCAGCGCGAAGGAAAACACCCACAGCGGGTTAGCCATCGGCAGTTCGACAAACGGCAGCGACGCCAGCCACACCCCCGCGCCGACGAAGACCCCGCGCAGCATGGCCGCCGCAACGTAGGCGCAATAGAACTCCAGATAGGAAATCGGCGGCAGCAACACGAACACGATGTTGCCGGTGATCTTGCTCTGGATCAGTGATGACGAGGTGTTGGCGAAGGCGTTCTGCAACAGCGACATCATGATCAGGCCGGGCACGAGGAAGGTGGTGTAGCCGATCTCGCCGTACACCGTGACATGGCGATCCAGCACATGCGAGAAGATCAGCAGGAACAGCACCGCCGACAGCACCGGCGCCGCTACCGTCTGGAAGGCGACCTTCCAGAACCGCAGCACTTCCTTGTAGAACAGCGTGCGAAAGCCCGTCCAGCGGGAAACCCGGGGTCGGGGAACGAACTCAGGCACGACTCATGACCTCCACGAAAACCTCTTCCAGATCGGGCTCACCCAGACGCATCTCCTCGATCCCTGCTCCGCCCTCACGCATGCGGGCGAGCAAGGGCTCGACGTCGGCGTAGGTATCGAAACCGAAACGCACCCAGCCATCTTCCGCGTCGATACCGCCGAGTGCCCGCCCCACCTCGGGATTGCGCATGCGCACTGTCAGGCTGTGAGTCGCAAAGCGCTCGAGCAGCGCACGGGTGCGGTCGAGCGCAACCACGCGCCCGCCCTTCAGCATCGCGATTCGCCCGCACAGCGCTTCGGCCTCTTCGAGGTAATGCGTAGTCAGCACGATGGTGTGACCGTTGCGATTGAGCTCGCGGATGAACTGCCACAGCCCCTGACGCAGTTCCACATCGACACCGGCAGTGGGCTCATCGAGCACGATCACCGGCGGTCGATGCACCAGCGCCTGGGCCACCAGCACCCGACGCTTCATGCCGCCGGAAAGCGAGCGCATGTTGGCCTCGGCCTTCGGCAGCAGATCAAGCTTGTGCAGGATCTCGTCGATCCAGTCATCGTTCTTCGCAATGCCGAAGTAGCCGGACTGAATGCGCAGCAGCTCACGCACGGAGAAGAAGGGATCGAACACCAGCTCCTGAGGCACCACGCCCAATTGCATGCGCGCTGCACGGTAGTCGCGCACGACATCGTGCCCCATCACTGAAAGCCGGCCGGAAGTCGGCCGCACCAGCCCGGCCAAGGCGGAGATCAGGGTGGTCTTGCCTGCGCCGTTGGGGCCGAGCAGGCCGAAGAACTCGCCCTGCGCCACTTCCAGACTGACGCCCGAAAGTGCATGAAGGTCACCGTACTGCTTGGTGACCTCCTCGATACTGAGTGCTGAAACCGACATCAGACCTTCCCGGTAACCTCGCCCGGCGACAACAGTTCGTCGACACCGTACAACTGCGCAAGACTGGCGAGACCCGGCGGCACGGCCGCGAGCGTCAGCCGACCACCTCTGGCCGCGCTCTCGCGCATCCAGTCCAGCAGCAGGGCAAGCGCCGCCGAGTCGAATCCGGAAATGGCCGAGAGATCGACCAGCACGTCACCGCTGGCCACCATCTCCCGCCCGCTGCGGAGGTGTCCCGCTGCGCTGTCCATGGTCAGCGCGCCGGTCGGCTTCAGCACGTGCTGCTGCGACTGCGACATCAGGACTTGCCTTCCGCAGCCTTGGCAATCTCGCTACCGCGGGTTTCCAGCGCACGGATCAGGCCATCGATGCCGCCGGCACGGATCTCCTGCGCAAAAGTGCCGCGGTAGTTGGTGACCAGACTGACCCCGGCGATCACGACATCAAACACCTTCCACGCCTTGCCGTTCTGCTCCAGCATGTAGTCGACCGGGATCGGCTGACCACCCGGCTGCTGGACCTCGGTCTGCACACGCACCGTGCGGTCGCCCGGGTTCATGCGCAGGGGACGGAAGGCGACGGTCTGGTTGCGATACTCGGTCAGCGCGTTCGAGTAGGTCCGCACCAGCATGTCGTAGAACGAATTGATCAGCCGCTGCTGTTGCTCGGCAGTAGCATTCCGCCAGTCACGCCCCACCGCAAGCATGGTCATGCGGCGCAGGTCAAAGTGCGGCAGCACAATCTTCTCGATGCTCTCCACCGCACGACTGACGTCGCCGTTCTTGAGGCCGCCATCGCTGCGCAGGACTTCGAGCACATCCTCGGTCAGCGCCTTGACCAGTTCATCCGGCTTGTCCGTCGGTACGGAGGCAGACGCCAGCACCGACGTGACGGAGAGGCACACAGCCAAAATCAGGTTCTTCATGACGATCACCTCGTGATCACGATTTCCGGAGCGCTGTCGACCGTCGAATGGTTGACGAATTCCATTCGGCCGACTGCGGCCAGCGCCAGCGCGTCGGCATAGGTTTCATACAACGGCCCGCGCGAATTCTTACCGTTCGCGTCGAAGTTCTCGTACTCGATCGGCGGATTGCCGTCGTGCACCTGATAACGGCGAGCCTGCAGGTAAGCGTCACGCACGAATGCGTACTTGTCGAGTTGCTCTTCCAGTGCGCGGTCGGTACCGAGCAGCAGCGAGCGGGTATGCACGACACGCGTCGCCAGCACGGTATTGCGCGTCGGCACGTGATCAAGCTGGACAAGGCCGTTGCCGCGCATGTCGACCGGCAGCACCACCGCATCACGCACGGTCCTCGGCCCCAGGAACGGGACCACGAAATAGGCCCCTTCGCCGACGCCCCATACCGCCAGCGTCTGCCCGAGGTCTTCGTTGTGCTTGGGCAGGCCCATCTCGCTCGCAACGTCGAAGATACCGAGAATGCCGAAGGTGGAGTTCACCGCGAAACGCATCAGGTCCGACATGCCGTCACCTGCCTTGCCCTGCAGCAGGTTGTTGATACCGATCCAGACGTCGCCGAGGTTGCTGAAAACATTGCCGATACCGGTGCGCACGAGTTCCGGCACGGCCTTCTCGTAGCCCTGGGCAAGCGGCTTCACGACAGCCTTGTCCACACCTTCGTTGAAGCGGAACATCGCCCGGTTGTAGCCTTCCAGCGGGTCATCGGGGTTACGCGGATTGGATGCACAGCCGGTCATCACGAGCATCGCGAATGCCAGCAGCAGCACGAAGGCGCGGGTAAAGGATTGATTGGCCATGATGGTTTCTCTGTTGTTCTTGGTCTTCATTCATACCCTTCACCCAGGGGGGCGACGGGTATCCGGTATGCAGCACCTTATTCGTTCGTGGCGCCGGCCCGATCAAAAAGGAATTGTCCGATCAGCTTCTCCAGCACGATGGCGGACTGCGTGATCTGCAGCTTGTCGCCATTGGCCAAGTTCTCCACATCTCCACCGGGGTCCAGCCCGATGTACTGCTCGCCCAGCAGCCCCGACGTGAGGATGGAGGCGATGGTGTCGCGCGGAAACTCGAACTCCGGCGCGATGTTCATCTCGACCACGGCCCGGTAGGTGTGGATGTCGAAGCGGATCGCATTGACCCGCCCGACCACGACGCCGGCACTCTTGATCGGCGCGCGCACCTTGAGCCCGCCGATGTTGTCGAATTCGGCCTGCACGGTGTAGGCCTCGGCAAGGTTCACGCTGGAGACATTGCCGACGCGCAGCGCGAGGAAGAACAGCGCACCGATTCCGATGACAACGAAAATCCCGACCCACAGGTCGAGCGTGCTGCGGCTCATGACGTCCCCCGGAACATGAATGAAGTCAGTACAAAATCGATTGCAAGAATGGCCAGCGCCGAGCTGACCACGGTGCGCGTGATGGCGCGCGAAATACCCTCTGCGGTCGGGTGGCAGTCAAAGCCCTCGAACACCGCGATCAGCGACACGGCGATCCCGAACACGAAACTCTTGATCATGCCGTTCATGATGTCATAGCGGAAATCCACGGCGCTCTGCATCTGCGACCAGAATGCGCCCGGATCGACCCCGATCACCACCACCCCGATCAGCCAGCCGCCAAAAATACCCATGGAGGTGAAAATCGCCGCGAGCAGGGGCATGGCGATCACCCCACCCCAGAAACGCGGCGCTACCACCCGGGCAATCGGGTTGACGGCCATCATGTCCATCGCCTTGAGCTGCTCGGTGGTCTTCATCAGGCCGACCTCCGCCGTCACGGCCGATCCGGCGCGACTGGCGAACAGCAGCGCCGCCATCACCGGACCGAGTTCGCGCGTCAGCGACAGCGCCACCAGCACCCCCACCGCATCGCCGGAGCCGAAACGCTGCAGCGTCTCGTACCCCTGCAAGCCAAGCACCAGGCCAACAAACAGGCCGGAAACGACGATGATCAGCAGGGACAGCACCCCGCTGAAATAGATTTCGCGGATCGTCAGATGTACTCGCCGCAGGGACTGCCCGGAATACAGCAGTACCAGCATGAAGAAGCGTGCGGCAAAACCCAGCCGCCAGACACCCTCGGTAACCAGATTGCCGATGCGACGCACCGCCGCTACCGGCCCGCTCATGCCGCCCTCCCGCCCAGCAGGGCCTCGCGGATCGGTGGCGCAGCCATGTGGAACGGCACCGGCCCGTCCGCTTCGGCGTGCACGAACTGATGCACGAAGGGGTCCGTCGAGGCACGGATCTCGTCCGGCGAGCCCTGCGCGACGATCCCGCCTTCAGACACGAAGTACACGTGATCCACGATCGCCAGCGATTCATGCACGTCATGCGTGACCATCACGGTACTCGCGCCGAGTGCGTCGTTGAGCCGGCGGATGAGCTGACCGATGATGCCGAGTGAAATCGGGTCGAGACCGGCGAACGGCTCGTCATACATGATCAACATCGGGTCCAGCGCGATAGCGCGCGCCAGCGCGACACGACGCGCCATGCCGCCCGACAGCTCCGACGGCGAAAGATGCGCGGCGCCCCGCAAGCCCACCGCGTTGAGCTTCATCGTCACCAGCAGCTCGATGAGTTCAGGCGGCAGATCGGTATGCTCGCGCAGGGGAAATGCGACGTTCTCGAACACCGACATGTCGGTAAACAAGGCACCGAACTGGAACAGCATGCCCATGCGTCGGCGCAGCGCATACATGCGCTCGCGACTGACCTGCCCCAGATCCTCGCCATCAACGACGACACTGCCCGCGCTGGCGCGCAGTTGCCCGCCGATCAGACGCAACAGGGTCGTCTTGCCGCAACCGCTTCCGCCCATGATGGCAACCACCTTGCCGCGCGGCACGACAAGATCCACACCCTTGAGGATTTCGCGTTCGCCATAGGCAAAACGGACGCCTTTGAGTTCGACGAGAGGGGATTCGTGGCTGCGGGTCAAGATGAGGTCGCCGGGGCTTTGGGCAAGGGTTGCAAATCTATCACAGGCGGCCATTCAGAGCGTCTCATCGGCACAACAACCACCCCGCCGCGGCGGACGCCCGGAACGCGCCGCAAGCCAAGCCCACACTGAAACCGCAGACCCCTCTGCTATACTCCAGCGCCCGCATCCAAAGACATTGGAAAGCCTACGAAATGAGCAGCGCAAGCGACATGGCAAAGCGCGTACTGCGCATCGAGGCAGATGCAGTCGCGGCACTGATCGATCGCATCAACGGCGACTTCGAGCGCGCCGTCCAGCTGATCCTGAGCCGCAACGGACGGGTCATCGTCACCGGCATCGGAAAATCCGGCCACATCGGCCGCAAACTGGCCGCCACCCTTGCCAGCACCGGCACCCCCGCCTACTTTGTCCACGCAGCCGAAGCTGCGCACGGCGACCTCGGCATGATCACGCCCGACGATGTGGTGATCGCACTCTCCAACTCCGGCAGCAGCGAAGAAATCCTGACCATGGTGCCGCAGGTCAAACGGCGCGGCGCCAGTCTGCTGGCCATCACCGGCGACGCCGGCTCGCCGCTCGCGCGGGAGGCCGACGTGCATCTGGATGCCGCCGTGGCGGAGGAGGCCTGCCCGCTCAACCTGGCTCCCACTGCCAGCACCACCGCCGCACTCGCGCTGGGCGACGCCCTGGCAGTCGCCCTGCTCGACGCGCGGGGCTTCAGTGCGCGCGACTTCGCCAGCGCACACCCGGGCGGCGCGCTGGGGCGGCGTCTGCTCACCCATGTGCGCGACGTCATGCGACCGCCGGTGGACGTCCCCCAGGTGTCTCCGGAGGCGCCTGTGCTGGAAGCGTTGCTGGCGATGACGCGAGGCGGCCTCGGCATGACTGCGGTGATCGCCCCTGCCGGCCGGATCGCCGGCATCTTCACCGACGGTGATCTGCGCCGCACCCTCGAGCGCGGCGCAGACATCCGCCACGCCCTGATCGGTGACGTCATGACGCGCAATCCACACTGCATCCGCCCCGACGCGCTCGCAGTCGAAGCGGCCGAAACCATGGAGCGTCTGCGCATCAGCCAGTTGTTGGTCGCCTCGGAGGACGCTGTCCTGGCCGGTGCGCTGAATACCCACGACCTGATGCGCGCGCGGGTGATCTGATGCAGGCACTCGAATTCGCCGCCGGCGTTCGCCTGATGGGCTTCGATGTGGATGGCGTGATGACCGACGGCAGCCTCTACTTCACGCCGAACGGCGACGAGATCAAGGCCTTCTCGAGCCTCGACGGGCATGGCCTGCGCATGCTCATGGACGCCGGCATCGAAGTTGTCATCATCAGCGGACGAGCCTCCCGCGCGCTCGAGCTGCGTGCAGCCAATCTGGGTATCCCTGAACTGCACATGGGCGTCAGCGACAAGCGCGCACGCATGCAGTCTCTGCTGGAGGCACGCGGCCTCGTGCCCGCACAGGCGGGCTACATGGGCGACGATGTGGTCGACCTGCCACTGCTGCGCTATTGCGGATTCTCCGCCACACCACTGGACGGGCACGACTTCGTCAAGCAGCATGTGCATTTCGTGGGTTCCCGCCCGGCAGGCCGCGGCGCTGTGCGCGAAGTCTGCGATCTGCTGCTGCGTGCCCACAACAAGCTGGATGACATGCTGCAGCACTACCTGCGCTGACCCACACACATGAACGTCGACCGTTTCTACCCCATCATCGCCTTGGCCTTTCTGGCCGCCGGCACACTTTGGCTGGAACGCGTGACACGAGCCCCCGAGATCGTGCAGCAGGCTGACCGCACGCACCCCGACTTCATCGGCGACAACGTCCGCGTCGCGCGCTTTGACACGGATGGCCGCCTCGCCTACGAACTCGACGCCGATCGCATCACGCACTACCCGGCCTCGGACATCACCGATCTCGAACGCCCGCACCTGCGGTACCACAGCGAGCGCGGCGAGACTTCAGCCATGGCGGCTCGCGGGGAAACCGGCCCCGACGGCGAGGTAGTCGATCTGCGCGGCGAGGTCGTCGTGCTGCGCAAGTCCCACGACGGCGATGACCTCATCATCGAAAGTGAAACGCTGTCGGTGTGGCCTGATGCACAGAAGGCCTCAACCGACTCACCCGTAGTGCTCAAAAACGGTAACATCACCGCTTACGGCGATGGCATGCGTGCCGACAACCTCGCCGGCACCCTGGATCTCGTAGGTGCAGCACGCGTTCTCATGCCCAGCTCAAGACGGACTAGACCATGACCAAGCCAATTCTTCCGCTGCTCTTCTGTTCCGCCCTCCTCCTGTCCCCGCTCAGTGCTCTGGCCGAACGGGCCGACCGGGAGAAACCGATCAACATCGAAGCGGACAAGGTCTCGGTCGACGAACGCAACCGCACCCACACCTTCGAAGGCAATGTCGTACTGACCCAGGGCACGCTGGTCATGCGCGGCAACAAGCTGGTCGTGATGCAGGGCGCTGACGGCTTCCAGACCGGCATCGCCACCGGCAGCGCCGGCAAGCTCGCCACCTTCCGCCAGAAGCGCGAAGCCTCCCAGGAATTCATCGACGGCGAGGCCGAACGCATCGAGTACGACAGCCGCAACGAGACCGCCAAGCTGTTCGGTCGCGCCCGCATCCAGGCCGGTCAGGACCTGCTCACCGGTGACGTCATTGAATATGACGCGCTGACGGAGAACTACACCGCCTTCCGCCTGCCGCCCAAGGGCAGCAAACAGGAAGAATCCCGCATCCGCATGACCATCCAGCCCAAGGCCGCCACCAATCCCTGAGCGAGACTGTGAGCTGGACCTGCATCCGCGTCGAACAACGAGGCCGCACCGGCCTCGTCGAACTGCACCGCCCCGAAGCACTCAACGCCCTCAACGACACGCTGGTCGACGAGCTCGGCCTCGCCCTCGACCGCTTCGAGGCCGATGAGGGCATCTCGTCGATCATCCTGAGCGGTTCGGAAAAGGCCTTCGCAGCGGGTGCAGACATCGCCGCAATGGCCGATTTCTCGTGGATGGATGCCTATCGCGGCGACTACATCACGCGCAACTGGGAACGCCTCAAGACCTTCCGCAAACCGGTCATCGCCGCAGTACGGGGCTATGCACTCGGCGGCGGCTGCGAAATCGCGATGATGTGCGACATCATCGTGGCCGGCGAATCCGCAAAATTCGGACAACCGGAAGTACGCCTCGGCATTCCGCCCGGCGCCGGCGGCACCCAGCGCCTGCCCCGCTCGGTGGGCAAGGCGAAAGCCATGGACCTGTGCCTGACGGCGCGCTTCATGGATGCTGCAGAGGCCGAGCGTGCCGGACTGGTCTCACGTCTGGTCGCCGACGATCAGGTGCTCGACGAGGCCCTGCGCATCGCGGACACCCTCGCCGGCTTTTCGTTACCCGCGCTGATGATGATCAAGGAATCCGTCAACCGCGCCTTTGAAACACCGCTGAACGAAGGCCTGCTGTTCGAGCGGCGCAGCTTCCACGCCGCTTTCGGGCTGGACGACCAGAAGGAAGGCATGGCCGCCTTTCTCGACAAGCGCAAGGCCGACTTCCGGCATCGCTGACTTCAAGCCTGCCGCCGGCAGCGACGGTTGCAGCGCCACAAGCACACCCTAAGGGGGCTCTTCCAGAGCTGCCCGGGCGAGCAAACCCGCAGCAGACAACTCATAAAATTCAATTACTTGAATCGCACACACACGGGATTACCCACCGTTTTGTGCACCGCAATATTTTTCTCTTGACAAGCCTCCCTGCTTCCCTATACTGGGAACCATGCTGCACCGCAGCACCGAATCCACCCAGTCAAGGAGAACACCATGTTTGCGACTCCGGAACAGATTGCCGCGGCCAACAAGGCCAACCTCGAAGCGTTCGTCAGCATTGCCAACAGCGCCTTTGCCAACGCCGAGAAGCTCGCCGCCCTGAACCTCAGCGCGGCTCGCGCCGTGGTCGAAGACGGCATCAGCAACGCCCGCAGCCTGATGGGCGTCAAGGACGTGCAGGAACTGTTCACGCTGCAGGGCACGCTGGGCAAGCCGCTGGTTGAGAAGGCCGTGTCCTACAACCGCAGCCTGTACGAACTGGCCACGAGCAACCAGGAACAGATGACCAAGCTGTTCGATAAGCAGGTCGGCGAACTCAACAAGGCCTTCACCGGCCTGATCGACAAGGCTGCCGAATCCGCCCCGGCGGGCTCGGATGTGGCCTTCGCCGCCATGAAGTCGGCCATGGCTGCGGCCAACAGCGCCTACGACAGCGTCAACAAGGTCGCCAAGCAGGTCGCCGAACTGGCTGAGGCCAACGTCAGCGCCGCCACGGATGCGACGGTCAAGGCCGTCGGCGCAGCCAGCAAGGCGCCCGCCAGCAAGAAGGCCGCCGCCTGAAGACGGGCCGGCCGCAAAGAAGAACGCCAGCTCAAGAGCTGGCGTTTTTTTTGTTGCTCGAGATCGGTCCTGCCGCCCCTCAAGGACGGTAGTGATGGGGAAACAGGCGACGCATTTCGGCCTCGATCCACGCCTCTGCCTCGGCATTCACCTCATCCGGGGTACGCCCCTTTGCATCGATCGCAGGGCCGATGCTTACAGTCACCTCACCTGGCCGCTTGATCAGCGCATTCTTGGGCCAGAACTCACCGGCGTTGTGCGCGACCGGCACCACCTTGGAGCCGACGTGCGTCGCCAGCCACGCGCCGCCGATCTTGTAACGCGCCGAACGCCCCAACGGCACGCGTGTGCCCTCGGGAAACACCACCACCCAGAAGCCGTCGCGCATGCGCGCACCGCCCTGCTCCACCACCTGCGCCAGTGCATCCTTTCCGGCAGCACGATCGATGGCCACAAAGGGCATCTGCGCAAGACCCCAGCCGAAGAACGGAATGCGCAACAGCTCCCGCTTCAGCACGAAACTCAGCGGCGGGAAGATTTTCTGGAAGGCCAGGGTTTCCCAGGCAGATTGATGCTTGGCGAGGATCACGCCGGGTTCGTCCGGCAGGTTCTCGAGCCCCAGCACGCGATAACGGATTCCCAGCAGGTATCTCGCCATGCACACCGCGATATGCGCCCACGAACTGATGATGCGATAGCGCGTGAGCGGCCGGAACGGAAAAGTCAGAAACGAGAACAGGGCATAGGGCGGAATCGTCACCACCAGACCGAGCGCAAAGAGGAAGGAGCGCAGCGCATTCATTTGTCGGCCACCAGTTCTGCCACTACCGCGGCCAGGTCAGGAAAGATGCGTGTGCCGGCAGGCAAGCCACCTTCATCCAGCGTTCGCCCGCCCTTGCCGGTCAGCACCAGATAGGGCATGGCGCCGACGGCCACGGCAGCCTGCAGATCACGCAGGCTGTCGCCCACCACCGGCACGGCCGCCAGATCGAAATTGAAGCGCTCGCCGATATCTCGGTACATGCCTGGCTTGGGCTTGCGGCAGTCGCAGGTGGAGTCGGCCGCATGCGGGCAGAAGAAGATCGCATCCAGCCGTCCGCCCAACTGGGCGAGGCTTTTCACCATCTTGTCGTGAATGGCGTTGAGCGTGTCCATGCCGAACAGGCCACGGCCGACCCCGGACTGGTTGGACGCCACCACCACCCGCCAACCGTACTGGTTGAGTCGGGCAATCGCCTCGAGCGAACCCGGAATCGGCTTCCATTCCTCGGGCGACTTGATGAACAGGTCGGAGTCATGATTGATGACCCCGTCGCGATCGAGAATGATGAGCTTCATCCGCAACCCCGCTTACTGCGACAACCGCGACAGGTCGGCAACACGGTTCATCAGCCCGGCCAGCGTGCCGAGGAGCGCGAGACGGTTCTGACGCGTCAGCGGCTCGTCGGCGTTGACCATGACCTTGTCGAAGAAGCTGTCGACCACTCCGCGCAGGCCGGCCAGGGCGCGCAGCGCCTCGGTGTAGTTCTCGTTGTCGACGTGCGAGCGCACCAGCGGCGCGATGTCGACCACGGCGTGAAAAAGCGCCTTCTCCGCCTCTTCCTGCAGCAGCGCAACATCCGGCTCCACCGCGGCCGCTCCGCTCTTCTTCAGGATGTTGACGATGCGCTTGTTGGCCGCAGCCAGCGCCTCTGCCTCGGGCAGCGCGAGGAACTCACGCACTGCATCGAGCTTGGCCGGCACACGGTCGACCCGCGTCGGACGCAGCGCCAGCACGGCATCGACCGCATCCACGGCATGACCGGCGTCACGCAGCTGGTTGCGCAGGCGTTCGAACATGAAGTCCAGCAGTGTGTCGCGGAAGCCCTCTTCGGTCAGCAGGCCCGGCGCGAAACCGGCCGCCGCCTCGCC
>JAJLLM010000107.1:0-13497 GCA_033837965.1 Pseudazoarcus pumilus | reverse complement strand
AGCCGGCGCATGGGGGTGGAGGAATTCCTGCGTGGTTTCCCCGTCGCGCCGGGTGAGTGTTTCGTGCAGGCTGGCGATTGAAACCGGCCGGCGCGCGCCCCATCTAAGCCGCGTCCCAACCCTGCAAGGAAACCTGAATGTACGGCAACTGGATCAAGACCTCGGTGCTGATGGCGGGCATCGTCGCCCTGTTCGGTACGGTGGGCGCGCTGCTGGGCGGTCAGCAGGGCATGCTGCTGGCGCTGCTCTTCGGCGGCGCGACCAATCTGTGGGCCTACTGGTTTTCGGACAGGATGGTGCTGAAGATGTACCGGGCGCGCGAGGTCGACGAGACCACTTCGCCCTATCTGTACAACATGGTGCGTGAGCTGGCGCATCGTGCCGACCTGCCGATGCCCAGGGTCTATCTCATCGACGAAGCGCAGCCGAATGCCTTCGCCACGGGCCGCAATCCCGACAACGCCGCGGTGGCGGCCACCACCGGCATCATCCAGCTGTTGTCCGAGCGCGAGCTGCGCGGCGTGATGGCACACGAACTGGCGCACGTGAAGAACCGCGACATCCTGATCTCGACGATGTCGGCGACCGTGGCCGGTGCCATTTCGGTGCTGGCGCAGTTCGGCATGTTCTTCGGCGGGCGCGGCGAGGATCGCCCCAACCCGGTGTTGGCGATTCTGGTCATGATCCTCGCGCCGATTGCGGCCATGATCATCCAGATGGCCATCTCGCGGACCCGCGAGTTCGGTGCCGACCGCGGCGGGGCCGAGATCTCCGGCGATCCGCTGGCGCTGGCCAGTGCGCTGGCGAAGATCGAGGCCTATGCCCGCGGTATGCCGCTGGAAACGGCCGAGCGTCACCCCGAAACGGCGCAGATGATGATCATGAACCCGCTCTCGGGGAGCATGCGCGGCCTGTTCTCCACCCACCCCGACACGCGCGAGCGCATCGCGCGGCTGCAGGCGATGGCGCGGTGAAATCGCGCGCCATCGGGCCGCGCGCCATCGGGCCGGCCCGCGCATGAGGGTGCCGTTGCTGGCTGGCTGGGTGGCGCGTGCGCGGGCCTCGGTCCGCATCAAGCTGCTGGCGCTGGTGCTGGCGCCGCTGGCCATCGGCGTGCCGCTGTTGCTCGGGCTGGTATGGACCTGGGGCAACGAAGCCTACGAGCGGCTGCTGAACTACAAGGTCGGTTCCGACATGGTCACCGCGCACGAGTATTTCGACCGTGTGCGTGAGGCAGTTGGGGCGGATGTGGTGTCGATCGCCGGCTCCCACCGGCTGGTCGTGAGCCTGCCCGAACGCGATGCGCCAGCGGATTTCGTGACCCTGCTCTCGCAGCTGGCGCGCGAACACAGTCTCGATTTCCTGATGCTGCTCGATCTGCAGGGGAGACCGATTGCCAGCGCCCTGTCGGACGAGCCGCCGACCACCAGCCGTCTGCGCTGGCCGGTGGTCGCCGCCGCTGCCAGCGGAGCGGCGCACAACACCATCGAGGTCTTTTCTCCGGACGACCTGTGGCTGCTCCATCCGGAGTTGCGTCTGCGCGCCTGGGTGCCGCTGGTGCCGACTGTCGCGGCCGCGCCGGACCTGCGTTTTGCGGAAGATCGCGGCATGGTCATCCACGCCGCCGCGCCGGTGTATGACGCGCAGGGGCAGCTGGCCGGGGTGCTGGAGGGCGGCACCTTGCTCAACGGCAACCTCGGCTTGGTCGACCGCATCAACGAGATCGTCTACCGCGAGGGTTCCCTGCCGCTCGACAGCAAGGGCACTGCCACGCTGTTCCTCGGCGATACGCGCATTGCCACGAACGTGCGGCTGTTCGAGGGCGAGCGGGCCCTCGGCACGCGTGTGTCGAAAGCGGTGCGGGACTACGTGCTGGGCGAGGGCGGTATCTGGCTGGGCACGGCCTTTGTCGTGAACGACCACTATGTATCGGGCTATGAGCCGGTGGTGAACGGCCATGGCGAGCGCGTCGGCATGCTGTATGTGGGCTTTCTCGAAGCGCCCTTGCGGGCGGCCATGCAGGCTGCGATGGCGGTGCTGTTCATGGTGTTTCTGGCGATCAGCGTGATCGGCACGGTGCTCAGCCTGCGCTGGGCGCGCAGCGTGTTCGGGCCGATCGAGCGCATGAACCGGGTGATCGGGCGCATCGAGGACGGCGACGCCGCGGCGCGCGTCGGCCCGGTCGCCAGCCGTGACGAGCTGGGCCGGCTGGCGGTGGAGTTCGATCACCTGCTCGATACCCTGCATGCCAAGCGCGAGGAACTGCAGCGCTGGGCGGACGAACTCGACCGCAAGGTGGCCGAGCGCACGGCCGAGCTGAAGGAAGCCAACGAGACCCTGCGCCGCGCCCAGCAGCAACTGGTGATGAGCGAAAAGCTTGCCGCCATCGGCGAGCTGACGGCCGGCGTGGCGCACGAGGTGAATAACCCGGTGGCGGTGATCCAGGGCAACCTCGACGTGCTGCGTGCAGTGCTGGGGCCTGCGGCGGAGCCGGTGCGCGAGGAGATCCGCCTGATCCACGCGCAGGTCGACCGCATCCGCCTGATCGTCACCAAGCTGCTGCAGTTCGCGCGTCCCGGCGACTTTGCGGGCTACACCGAGAACGTCGAGGTCGCGGCGGTGGTCGAGGACTGCCTGTTGCTGACGCGTCACAACCTCGACAAGGCCGACATTGCGGTGGTGACCGATCTGCGGGTGCGCGGGCCGGTGGAGATCAACCGTGGCGAGTTCCAGCAGGTGCTCATCAACCTCTTCGTCAATGCCGCACAGGCCATGCCGCAGGGCGGCACCCTGACGATCAGCGCCGAGGACTGGCTGGACGAGGCGGGCGAGCCGGTCGGCGCCCTGCTGCGCGTGCGCGACACCGGCATCGGCATTGCGCCGGAACACCTTGCCAACATCTTCGACCCCTTCTTCACCACCAAGAAGGAGAGCGGCACCGGGCTCGGGCTGTCGGTGACCTACACCATCCTCGAGCGCTACGGTGGCCGCATCTCGGTGCGCAGTACGCCGGGCGAGGGGAGCGAGTTCGAGTTGCGCCTGTACCGTCAGGCCGTGTTCCAGAGCGGCTCCGAAGCGCCAGGCTTCATGCGGCGCTGGAAAGGCTGAGCGAAGCGCCGGCCGTCGCCCGCTTGGCGCCGCGACGATGAAGTGTTTGCCTCGGTTATCATGGGCCGCAACCGGCGAGGCAACTCACACAGAAACGGACAGTCTCAGCAAGTCCGCAAAGCCCCCGGTCCGGAGGAGATGAATCGATGCTGCACGGGCAAGATCCGATGCGGGACGCCACCGTTCCGCCTGAAGCCGAGCATGACGAACTGGCCTGGCCCGAACTCGCCATTCTGGTGGTGGATGACGAAGAGGGCATGCGCAGCTTCCTGCAGCGCGCCCTGATGCCCCGTTGTGCGCGGGTCGAAGTGGCCGGTGACGTCGAGCAGGCGCGTGAGCGGATGGACCGCGAGCATTTCGACCTCCTCATTCTCGACATCGCCCTGCCCGGCAAGTCCGGTATCGAATGGCTGCGCGAGCTGCGAGACGGCGGGGTGGGCGTGGACGTCATCCTGATCACCGCCTTCGCCGATCTCGAAAGCGCCATCGATGCGCTGCGCGGCGGCGCTTCGGACTTCATCCTCAAGCCTTTCCGCACCGACCAGATCTTCAATTCGATCAAGAACTGCTTCCAGCGTGCGCGCCTGACGCGCGAAAACTATGTGCTGCGCCGCGAACTGTCTGCACGCGAGGACCGTGTCGAAGGGCTGGTAGGTACGTCGCCGCCGATGCAGGCCCTGCGCGACGTGCTGCACCGTGTGGCGGCCACCCCCAGCACGGTGCTGCTGCAGGGCGAATCCGGCACCGGCAAGGAGGTGGTTGCGCGCGCGTTGCATCACCTCAGCCGCCGGCGCGAGCGGGCCTTCGTGCCGGTCAACTGCGCAGCCATTCCATCCGAGCTGATCGAGAGCGAACTGTTCGGCCACGTCAAAGGCGCTTTCACGGGCGCCGCCGCCAGCCGCAACGGCCTGTTCTACTACGCCAACGGCGGCACCTTGTTTCTCGACGAGATCAGTGAGTTGCCGCTGTCGATGCAGAGCCGCCTGCTGCGCGTACTCGAGGAGCGCCGGCTGCGTCCGGTCGGCTCGGAACGCGAACTGCCGGTGGACGTGCGCATCATCGCCGCCTCCAACCGTGATCTGACGCAGGCCGTGCGCGACGGCGTGTTCCGCGAGGACCTGTATTTCCGCCTGGCGGTGGTCGACCTGCAGGTGCCGGCGCTGCGCGATCGCGCCGAGGATGTGCCGGCGCTGGTCGAGCACTTCATGGCCCTGCTGTCGCAACGCCTGGGCATGCCGCCCTTGCAGCCCGATGAGGCGGTGATGGAGGCCTTGTGCCGTTACCATTGGCCCGGCAATGTGCGCGAACTGCGCAATTTCGTCGAACGCTCGCTGATTCTCGGCGCGTTCGCCACCGATGTGCTGGCGCCGCCGTTATCGGCCGCGCGGGCACAGGCCGACCCCGAGCTGTCGCTCGATGAGGTGGAGCGTCGCCATATCCTGGGCGCGCTTGACGCCTGTGGCGGCAACAAGACCGAAGCGGCACGCCGTCTGGGCGTGTCGCGCAAGACACTGGACCGGAAATTCGCCGAATGGAGCGAGGGAACTGCATGAACCGACTGCCATGCCACACGATCTGCCGCGGAGCCGCGTCATGCAGGTGATCGGATTCGCCGGTTGGTCCGGCAGTGGCAAGACCACCCTGATCGAGCAGGTCATCCGCGTGCTCACCGCGCGCGGGCTGTCGGTGTCGCTGATCAAGCACGCCCACCACAAGTTCGACGTGGACGTGCCGGGCAAGGATTCCTGGCGTCACCGTCAGGCCGGCTGCAAGGAAGTGCTGGTCAGCTCGGACAACCGCTGGGTCCTGATGCACGAGTTGCGTGATGCCGAACCCGAGATGAATCTCGATGCCCTGCTGGGCAAGCTGTCGGACTGCGATCTGGCGCTGGTGGAGGGATTCAAGCGCTCACCCATCGACAAGATCGAGGTGTATCGCGGGGGCGCCTCCGAATCCATGATGTTCCCGGCCGATCGCCATATCGTCGCGGTCGCCACCGATGTGGCCGGTCTGGACACCGGTGCCCTGCCCCGGCTCGATCTGAATGACCCCGTGGCGGTCGCCGATTTCATCGAAGCGCATTGTCTGGGCCGCCGTGCGGCCGTTATCCGCGCGGGGTGAGCACGGCGCGCGGTCGGCGCGTCGCCCCGTCGCCTGAGGGAGTGAAGCCATGGATCGTCGTGCTTTCGTCAGGACCTGTTCGATCAGCGCCGGGCTGCTTGCCGGTGGCGCACTGAGCCTGCCGGCCAGCGCATCGGTGCGCAAATACGGCCGTGTGCGCCTGCTCGACAGCGAGGGTCAGCCGCTCAAGGCATCGGCCGTGCTGGCCGGTGAGCAGTACGTGTTCAATTACCCCTTCCCGGCCACGCCCTGCTTCCTGATCAACCTCGGCCGCGCGGTGGACGGCCGAAAGACCCTGAAGACGGTCAGCGGGGGCCGCTATGACTGGCCCGGCGGCGTCGGACCGCAGCGCTCGCTGGTGGCCTATTCGGCGATCTGTGCGCACAAGATGACCCACCCCACGCCGGCCGTCACGCACATCTCCTTCCGTCCGGCGCGCACCGATGCCGAGCCCGCTGCCGGCGTGATCAGCTGCTGCTCGGAGAACAGCCGCTACGATCCGGCCACCGGCGCGGCGGTACTCGACGGCCCGGCCGACCAGCCGCTCGCGGCCATCCTGCTGGAGCACGATGCCGCCAGTGACGGCCTGTATGCGGTCGGCACGCTGGGCGGCGAGATGTTCCAGCGCTTCTTCAAGACCTTCGGTGCGCGGCTCAGCCTGCAATACCCCAACGGCAATGCCACCAGGCCGCTGGTCGGCGAGGTGCGGGTACAGCGGCTGGAAGAGTTCTGCGGGAACGTGGTGACGTGCTGAGCCGACGTCCCTCAGTTTCCCGGGCTTGCACTCTTGAGCAGCGCCACCAGCTCGGGACGGTTGCTGCGCTCGGCCAGCATCAGCGCGTTGATGCCGGCTGCGTCGGTGGCCTGCGGGTCAAGGCCCAGCTCGATCAGCGTGCGCATCATTGCCGTGTCGGCGCGGTCGGTAGCGTGCATGAGCAGGTTCCAGCCATACACGTCGCGCGTCTGCGGGTCCGCGCCGAGGCCGGTCAGGGCCCGTACCGCCGCGACGTGACCCTTGGCGGTGGCCAGCAACAAGGGGCTCCAGCCGTGACGCACGCGGTGGTTGGGATCGGCGCCGGCGCTGATCAGCACCTCGATGCATTCGATGTGTCCGGACACCGCGGCATACATCAGCGCGGTGCCGCCCTTCGGATTTCCGCGATCGACGACCGCGCCGTACTGCAGCAACATGCGTACGATGTCGGCCTGCCCGGTTTCGGCTGCCCACATCAGCGCCGACTTGCCGTGATATTCGCCCTCACGGCTGATGGCTTCGGGCGAGACGCCCTGATCGAGCAGGATGGCGACGCGCGCCGGCTGGCGGTCGATGATGGCCTGCAGCATGGCCTGACCGGCCGAAGCGAGCGCTGCCGGGGCAATGCAGGCAAGCACCAGGAGCAGCATGCCGGCCGTCAGGCGGGCGGATTTGCGGGGCATCGCAGCCTCTCCGAAGCGAACAACAGGGTTTGATTATAGAAGCCGGAGCGCGCGCGCCAAGCGTCGCAACCGGCGTAATGCAGTCAGCAGGGAGTACACCATGAGCGAACTCAAGCGCGAGGCCGTCGAAGCGGCTCTCGCCACCGTTGTCGAACCGCATCTGCAGCGCGATCTGGTGTCTGCCGGCTGTGTCGATGCCATCCATCTCGACGGGGACTTCGTGCGCATTGCCCTCGTGATGGGTTTTCCGGTGCGTCGCATCGCGATGTCGCTGCGCGATGCCGTACGTGCGGCGGTGGCACCGCTGCCGGGGGTGCGCAGTGTGGATGTGGACATCACCAGCCGCATCGGCCCGCTCGAGCCGGCAGAAGATCCGAGCGCGATCCCCGGCGTGCGCAACCTCATCGCCGTATCCTCCGGCAAGGGTGGCGTGGGCAAGTCCACCACGGCGGTCAACCTCGCGCTGGCGCTGTCGGATGAAGGCGCGCGCGTCGGCATTCTGGATGCCGACATCTACGGCCCCAGCCTGCCGCGCATGCTCGGCATCTCCGGCCGGCCGTCTTCCAAGGACGGCAAGCGCTTCCAGCCGCTCACGCAGTACGGCGTGCAGGCCATGTCGGCTGGCTTCCTGATCGACGAGGAAGAGCCCATGGTGTGGCGCGGTGCGATGGCCACCCAGGCGCTCGAACAGCTCATGCGCGACACCGAGTGGCATGACCTCGACTACCTCATCGTCGACATGCCGCCGGGGACCGGCGACATCCAGCTCACCATGGCGCAGCGTGTGAAGCTGGCCGGCGCGGTGGTGGTCACCACGCCGCAGGACATCGCCCTGCTCGACGCCAACCGCGGCTACAAGATGTTCGAGAAGGTCGGTGTGCCGGTGCTCGGCGTGATCGAGAACATGGGCATGCACTGCTGCAGCGAGTGCGGCCACGAGGAACACATCTTCGGTGCCGGCGGCGGGCAGAAGCTGGCCGAGAAATACGGGCTCGACCTGCTCGGATCGCTGCCGCTCGACATCCGCATCCGCGAACAGGCTGACAGCGGCAAGCCCACCGTGGTGGCGGAGCCGGACGGTGCGCTGGCCGATGCCTATCGTGAGGTGGCGCGCAACATGGCCGCGCGGCTGGCCCTGCGTCACGCCGGCAGCGTCGGCGGCGGGTTCCCCAAGATCTCCATCGAGAACACCTGATCGCAGTCCCGCGGGCCGGCGCAGGTCGGCCCGTCAGCCTTCGCGCATCCAGCGCTCCAGCGTCTTGCGTGACACTCCCATGCGGCGCGCGGCCTCGGACTTGTTGCCCTGACACAGCAACAGCACGCGTTCCATGTGCCGCCGCCGTACCTCCGCCAGCGGCAGATCCGGCGGGTAACCGCTGTCTCCCCGCGCCTGCAGCGCCGGCGCATCCAGCGGCTGCACGCGCAGACAGGCGTCCACATTGCGTCCCAGCAGCATCGCGCGTTCCACCAGGTTGCGCAGTTCGCGCACATTGCCGGGCCAGCTGTGGCTCTGCAGCTTGCGCAGTCCACCGCGACCGAGCACTGCCGGAGCCACCCCCAGCGCTTCCACAAAGTGAGAGGCGAAATGTTCGATCAGCGCCGGGATGTCCTCGGCACGTTCGCGCAGTGGCGGCACGCGCACGGCGAGCACGTTAAGGCGGTAATACAGGTCTTCGCGAAAGTGTCCGTCCTCGACCAGTTGTGCCATCGGACGGTTGCTTGCGGCGACCACACGCAGATCCACCGGCACCTCGGCATCGGTGCCCACCGGCCGCACGCTCGACGTCTCCAGCACGCGCAGCAGCTTGGCCTGCAGGAACAGCGGCAGTTCGCCGATTTCGTCGAGGAACAGCGTGCCGCCATCGGCATGCAGGATCAGTCCTTCGCGTCCCTGGCTGGCGCCGGTGAAGGCACCACGGGCATGACCGAACAGCTCACTGTCGAGCAGTTCGGGCGACATCGAGCCGCAGTTGATCGCGACCAGTGGGCCGCGCCTACCGCTCAGCACATGCAGACGGGTGGCCGCCACTTCCTTGCCGGCTCCTGACTCTCCCTCGATCAGCACGGTCGTGCGGGACGGCGCGATGCGCTGGAGCAGGCCGTCCAGCTGGCGCATCGCCGCGCTGCGGCTGGCCACGTCGTGACGATGCAGTGCTGCGGCGCTTGCGGAAAGTTCGGATGGGCGGGGGGTGGTCATCGGCGTACGTTGATCGGACGGCAATCTGGAGTGGACATTTTGTACCAGTCCGGGGGTGTCCGTGGGTCAATCCGACGCGATCCGTCGGTGACGCCCCGGTCCGGCCCCGGGCGCTGGTCTGCCACATCTTTGGTTGTTGCGGAACGGCCCGGAGGATGCTGCCACGCAGCATGGTGCATTTTGTCCATGTCTCCTTGAATGTGGGACAAAAGTGCTCGGCCGGGCTCGTTCGGATGCGCCAAAACCCTTGTCAAAACGGGTGTTTTCACGAATGCCTAGGGTGGCATGTCAGTTGCTATCGTCTATAAAACGATAGGTACGTGCTTGCATAGGGGGTCGCTTGACGACGGATCTGCACACAGCTGATACGACCGACGAAACGTGGTCGCACGACGCGGTTCTGCCCGTGGCGGTGATGATTGCATCGCCCGGTCGCGAGCGTGCGGCCGACTCGATGCTGTGGCAGGTGACCGGCATCGTCGTTGGCGGGCACTTTGCCGCGGCCGAGCGTTCCGGCGTGTGTGTGCGCTCCACGGCTTCGGCCGAACTCTTTCTGTGGCGCGGCTTCTCGATCCGGCTGCATCCGGCGCAGGCCGAGGATTACGCGCTGAACCTCGGCGGTGACCGGCCGGAGGTTTACGTCATTGCCCGTTTCAGCGCCGAAGGTGGCATGGAGCCGCTGGAAGTCACGGTCAGCCTCGACCGCGCACAGAACCTCGACTGCACCAACCTGCGCGCTGCGGATGAGGTCGTGCTGTCCGCCCCGATGCCGCCTGAGGTCTATCGCTGGCTGGAGCAGTTCATCACGGCCCACTACGAACCGAGGCGCCGCGGCAAGGGTCGCGGCAAGCAGCGCAGCAAGGCGCTGTACGACGCCACCGTGGGCGATTTCCAGGGAGAGGGCTCATGAGCGAGTCGCGTCTTTCTCCCCCGCCGGTCGAGGGCGGCACCTTCCTGTCGCGCTGGTCGCGCCGCAAACGCGGTCTGGAAGTCGACGAGCCCGTCGAAGCCGTGGTCGTTGCGGCACCGGCTGCAGAAGCGGTTGCGCCGGAAGTGGACAACGACCCGATCGACGCGCGCACCGGCAAGCGCATGTCCGAGCTGACCGATGAGGACATGCCCGATGTCGAGACGCTGACGGCCGATTCGGACGTCTCCATGTTCATGGCGAAAAACATCTCGTCGGCGCTGCGCACGCGAGCGCTGAGCAAGATCTTCATGAACCCGAAGTACAACGTTTACTGTGTGTGCGCCGAGTACGCCGACGACTACACCAACTTCGCCCCGCTCGGCGACATCGTGCCGCACGACCTCAAGTCGGCCATCGCGCGCGAGGCCGGCAAGCTCTATGAGCGGCTCACCGGCAAGGGCGTGACGGTGTCGCAGGAGGAACTCGAGGCGCGCGTTGCTGCCCAGTTCCGTGGCGAGAAGACGCCCGATCTCGAAGCCGAATACCTGGCCCGCGCCGAGCGCGAGGGCCGCCTGAACAGCGCCGAAACGGACGCGGTTTCGTCCGAAGGCGAACACCATGCGGCGCCCGACAGGGTGAGCGCCGCCAGAACCGAGGCCACATGACCGATCTTTCCGCCCTGTACGACGATCCCGTGCTGCGTTCCGGTGAACCGGAGGCCGCTGCGCGGCTTGCTGCCTTGCAGGCTGCCTATGCGGTGGATGTCGAGCCGACTTCGCTGGTGGCCTATCGCTCCACCGGCTACGTGCTGATCGTCGGTGCCGAGCGCGACGCGCTGGAGTGCGCCGACGCGCTGCGCGAGCACCTGCACTGCACGGTGCTGCCCACCGCGCCGGCCAGCGGTGCCCTGTCCGAGTCCGCGGCGGCGGCGCGTGCTGACGAGTTGCGCGTGATGATCGTGCGTGGTGAGCCGGGAGACATCTCCGGCCATCTCGGCAAGTTCTCCTGTACGGTCAAACTCGGCAACGGGCAGGAGGTTTCTCCTGCCGGGCTGTCGCGTCCCGATCAGCCGTGGTTCGACTTGGTGCTCGACCTGCGCCGCGAACCGGCCATCCGCCACGAGATTGCCCCCTTCGGCTATTACGCTCCGCGCGGCGATTCCGCGCGTCTCAACGCCATGCTGGCTGAGATGCCGGACATGACCGGCGAGTTCGAGAAGCCGCGCTTCTTTGCTTACAACGCCGACATCTGCGCCCACGGTGATTCCGGCCTGAGCGGCTGTACGCGTTGTCTCGACGCCTGTCCCACCGGTGCCATCAAGTCGCTCGGTGATCTGGTCGACGTCGACCCCTACCTCTGTCAGGGCGCCGGCACCTGTACCAGCGTCTGCCCGACCGGGGCCATGACCTACGCCTACCCCGGCCCGCGCGACCAGATCGCGCGCATCAAGCGCATGCTCGCCGCCTACCGCGAGGCCGGCGGGGAGAAGCCGCTGCTGGTGCTGCACGACGAGGAAGACGGGCTCGAGCGCCTGCGTCAGCTGGCTCCGCTCTTGCCCGCACGCGCCCTGCCGGTACAGCTTGCCGAGATCGGCGCGGCTGGCATGGACACCTGGTTTGCCGCCTTTGCCTATGGCGCAGCCGAGATCGTGCTGCTGGACACCGATGCCGTGCCGCCGACGGTGCGCGCAGCCATGCGCGAGCAGATGCGCTTTGCCGCCCCGATCATGGATGCCATGGGCCTCGACGGCACCCGTCTGGTGTGGCTCGGTGCGGACGACGATGCCGCTGCCGTGTTCGGCCGTGCCATGGCGCCGGCCGTGCGTCAGCCGGCGAGCTTCGACACCTACAACGAGAAGCGCGGTACGCTGCGCCTCGCGCTCGATCACCTGTACGACCAGGCGCCCGAAAATCCGCGCACGGTGGCGCTGCCCGCCGGTGCGCCGTTCGGACAGATCATGGTCGACAAGCAGGCCTGCACGCTGTGCATGTCCTGTTCGCAGGTCTGCCCCACGCGCGCCCTGACCGACGCCGGCGACAAGCCGCAGCTGTCCTTCACCGAAGATCTCTGCGTGCAGTGCGGGTTGTGTGCCAAGGCCTGTCCGGAAGACGCCATCACGCTCGAAGCGCGCTTCACCTTCGACTGGGAATCGCGTCGCAAGCCCCAGGTGCTCAACGAGGAAGAGCCCTTCTGCTGCGTGCGCTGCGGCAAGCCCTTTGCCACCCAGAGCGTGATCGGCCGCATGGTCGAAAAGCTCTCCGGCCACCACATGTTCCAGTCCGAAGACGCGCTGCGCCGCCTCAAGATGTGCGGCGATTGCCGCGTCGTGGACATGTTCGCCGACGACCTCAAGGGCGGCTCCAAGCCGCGCTGGTTCGGGCCGAAATGAGGATGCGCAATGCTTGAGAACACCGTAGAGACGCCTCGCGATACCGATGTCGACATGTTGCGTGCCGGCACCTGGACGCTGCTCGGCCGGTTGTTGATGGCGCCGCCCGACCGCGAACTGCGCGAGCGCATGATCGCCATCGGCAGCGAGACGCGTCACGGCGATGCCATCAGCGAGGCCTGGGGGCGTCTCGCCGAGGCCGCGCGAACGGCAGACGACACCCGCCTGGCCGAGGAGTATCAGACGCTCTTCATCGGCGTCGGCAGCGGCGAGGTCACGCCATATTCGTCCTGGTACCTCGATGAGTCGATTGCCTCGCGCCCGCTGGTGCTGCTGCGCGACGAGCTGGTCCGGCTGGGCATCGAGCGGCGCGCGGACAGCAGCGAGACCGAGGATCACGCGGGCGCGGTGTGCGAAATCATGGGATTCGTTGTCCTCGACGAGGACGTCGATTTCGACTGGCAGAAGGAAATTTTCGAACGCCATGTCGACAACTGGATGGGGCGGCTTTTCGAGGATATCGACAAGGCGCCCGGCGCGGATTTCTACCGCGCGGTAGCGGCGCTCGGTTCGGCGTTTCTGACGCTGGAACGGCGGTTTTATGCAATGTCGGCGTAAGCCGGCCACCAGAGCAGCGGCGACGACATTGCCGCAATGGGTTCACGACAAGAGGAGTCGGAGATGAACAGCAAAGAAGATGCAGTCGGGATCGAGTCCCGTCGCAAGTTCATGAAATCGATGGCATTGACCGGGGGTGGTGTGGCGGTTGCGGCGACCATGGGTCAGGCCTCGGCCGCGCCGGTGGAGGCCGAAGCGCCTGTCGAGGCGGCCGCCACCGGCTACCACGAGACGCAACACATCCGCGACTACTACAACAAGGCGCAATTCTAGGCTGGGCGCGGCGTTACGCCGCCGTAGCCAACAGCGAGGAGATGAACCATGAAATTGGTCAAGAAAAACGGTAGCGCACCCGCCCGTCTGGGTGCCGGCCTGCTCGGCAAGACGGTGACCCGCCGCAATTTTCTGCGCGGATCCGGTCTGGCCGTCGGCGGTGTCGCGGTCGCCGGCATCCTGCCGGGCACCATGGTCAAGAAGGCCAAGGCCGCGCGCAGCATCGACCCGAAGGCCGAGATCAAGAAGGTCAAGACCGTCTGTGGTCACTGTTCGGTCGGCTGTTCGACCATTGCCGAGGTACAGAACGGCGTGTGGATCGGCCAGGAGCCGGCCTTCGAGAGCCCGATCAACCTCGGCGCGCACTGCGCCAAGGGTGCCGCACTGCGTAACCACGGCCACAGCCAGCGCCGGATCAAGTATCCGATGAAGATGGTTGGCGGC
>JAJLLM010000106.1:0-20522 GCA_033837965.1 Pseudazoarcus pumilus | reverse complement strand
CGGTTGGGCGGCTCGCCGGCGAGGCGGTCGAGCAGCAGGCCGAGAGCGAGTTTGAGGGCGAGTTCGGGCATGGCAGGCGGCGAACATACCACGCAGGACCGATGACAAGACGAGGGAGCAGGCCATGCAGGCCTTGATGGTGCAGGGAACGACGTCGGACGCCGGCAAGAGCACGCTGGTGGCCGGGCTGGCGCGGGTGTTGGCGCGGCGCGGCGTGCGCGTGGCGCCGTTCAAGCCGCAGAACATGGCGCTCAATTCGGCGGTGACCGTGGATGGCGGCGAGATCGGTCGCGCGCAGGCGCTGCAGGCGGTGGCTGCGCGGGTGGAGGCGCGCATCGACTTCAATCCCGTCCTGCTCAAGCCGTCGAGCGACACCGGCGCGCAGGTCATCGTGCATGGCCGGGCGGTAGCCCAGCTCGACGCGCGGGCCTATCACGACTACAAGCGCATCGCGATGAATGCGGTGATGGAATCCTGGCAGCGGCTGACGGCCGAATTCGACTGCGTGCTGATCGAGGGCGCCGGCAGCCCGGCGGAGATCAACCTGCGCGAGCGCGACATCGCCAACATGGGTTTCGCCGAGGCCGCCGATGTGCCGGTGGTGCTGGTGGCCGATATCGACCGCGGCGGCGTGTTCGCGCATCTGGTAGGCACGCTGGAATTGTTGTCGCCGAGCGAGCAGGCGCGCGTTAAGGGCTTCATCATCAACCGCTTCCGCGGCGACATCGGCTTGTTGCAGTCGGGCCTGGACTGGCTGGAAGTGCGCACCGGCAAGCCGGTGTTCGGCGTGCTGCCCTACCTCCACGGGCTGTTTCTGGACGCCGAGGACGCCCTGTCCGACAGTGTGGCCGACAAGGGCGAGGCGCTGCTGAAGGTGGTTGCGCCGGTGTTCCCGCGCATCTCCAATCACACCGATCTCGACGCGCTGCGCCTGCATCCGCAGGTGGATTTCCGCTGGGTCGGGCCGGGACAGGCCATTCCGGCGGCGGATCTGATCGTGCTGCCCGGTTCCAAGAACGTGCGCGCCGATCTGGCCTGGCTGCGCGCGCAGAGCTGGGATGCCGCGATCCGTCGTCATCTGCGTTACGGCGGCAAGGTGATCGGTCTATGCGGCGGCTTCCAGATGCTCGGCCGCAGCGTGGCCGACCCGCAGGGGCTGGAGGATGCGCCGGGCGACAGTGAGGGCCTTGGTCTGCTCGAACTCGATACCGTGCTGGAGGCCGAAAAGCGGCTCGCCAACGTCGAAGCTACTTGGCTGGCGGTGGATGCGCCAGTGCGCGGTTACGAGATCCATATGGGCGTGAGCCACGGTGCGGCGCTGGGTCGCCCGTTGCTGTGCATGGCCGACGGCCGCCCGGAGGGCGCCTGCTCGGACGACGGACAAATTCTCGGTAGCTACGTGCACGGCCTGTTTGATACGCCGGAAGCGCTGGCGGCGCTGCTGGCCTGGGCCGGCGTGCGCGACGCGGTGAAGGTGGATCTGGCGGCGCGGCGTGAGGCCGATATCGAGCGGCTGGCCGATGCGGTGGAGGGGCACTGCGATGTCGAGGCGATGCTGCGCGCGGCGGACCATACTTGAATCGAAATCCTGAATGCGGGATGCTCCCGCGCCTTTTCCGTCCGGAGTCGTCCATGGTTCTCCCCGTCATCCGCAACGCCCGCCCCGGCCCGCAGCCGGGTTGCGTTTATCTGGTCGGCGCCGGGCCGGGCGACCCCGAACTGCTGACGCTGCGCGGCGCCACGCTGGTGGCTGGGGCGGATGTGGTGGTGTACGACAACCTCGTCAGCCCGCGCATCCTGGAACTTGCGCCGGAATCGGCCGAGCGCCTGTATGTCGGCAAGAAGGCTGCTGACCATGTACTGCCGCAGGACGAGATCAACGCGCTGCTGGTGCGCCATGCGAAGGCCGGTCATCGCGTGGTGCGCCTCAAGGGAGGTGACCCGTTCATCTTCGGGCGCGGCGGGGAGGAGATGGAGGTGCTGGTCGAGGCCGGTATCACGGTCGAAGTGATTCCCGGCGTCACCGCGGCGGCAGGGGTGGCGGCCTATGCCGGCATTCCGCTGACGCACCGCGAGCACGCGCAGTCGGTGGTCTTCGCCACCGGCTTCCTGAAGGACGGTGCGCTGGAACTGGATTGGCCGATGCTGGCACGCCCGCAGCAGACGCTGGTGATCTATATGGGCATTTCCCGGCTGGCCGACATTTGCGCGCGGCTGATCGAACACGGCTTGCCGCCACAGACGCCGGCGGGGGTCATTGAGCGGGGTACGACCGACGCGCAGAAAGTGTGCACGGCGACCCTGGCGGATCTGCCGGAGAAGGTGCGTGAGGCGGGTATTCGTCCGCCGGCGCTGACCGTGGTGGGCGGGGTGGTGGGTCTCTATCCCCGGCTGGAGTGGTTTCACCCTTCCGGCGAGGGTGCGCATGAAGCGCCGCACGCCGGCTGTGCCGGCGTGCATCCGGACGCGGATCAGGCGTGATCCACTGTACGCGGCTTACTTCTTGCCGGTCTGGGCAGGCTGCCCGACGCTGAGCTGGCCGCGCAGCTGTTCGACCGATTTCTCGCCGATGCCCGGCACCTTCACCAGATCGTCGAGCGATTTGAAGGGGCCGTTGTCGCTGCGGTATTTCACGATGGCTGCCGCCTTGGCCGGCCCGATGCCCTTGACCTGTTCCAGCGCGGCAGCATCTGCGCTGTTGATGTCCACCGCGGCGAGTGCGGCGAGGGGGCAGAGCAGCAGCGCGAAGGCCAGGATTCCAATCAGTCTCTTCATGGGTTACTCCTTTGTCATGCCGGATGGCAAGGGAGTAATAAATGCAAATCCAATAAATGACAATAGTATTTACGGCTTGCCGTGAAGTAAGGCGCAGGACGGGTGCTCTCGACGCTGCATTGCCCGGCGCTGCATCGCATGCGGCGTACTTCCAGTCAGTGTGAAATAATCCCGCTGATGCGGGATGTATACACCCCACACAGGGGGATGGGCCTATAGTCCGCCCGACATTTCGCCGGGGGACCTGCCTTGGACGGACACACTCAGTTGGACCAACGCGCACGGCTCGCAAGGCGACTGAGCCTGCGTGCCGCGCTGGGACTCGGTGCGCTGATGCTGGTGTTCGCGCTGGCACTGGGCGCTGCCTGTCTGGCGCTGTGGCAGGTGCATCTGCAGGTGCAGGCGCTGGCGGGCCAGTGGCTGTCGGTGCTGTGCTGGAGCGCAGTCGCCACGGTGGCGGCCTGGCTCGCGCTGCGTCTGAGTGCCTGCCTGTTCGCCTCCAATCCGCCGCCGATCGGCGTTGCGCTCTCGCGCGAGCTGGCCCCCTCGCTGTATGTCCTGGTGGATCGCGTCGGTCGCGATATCGGCGACGTGCGGATCGACATCATCTGGATCACCGGCGACATAAATGCGGCGGTCCTGCAGCGTCCGCGTCACGGCCTCATCGGCCGCATGGAAACCCATCTGCTGATCGGCCTGCCGCTGGCGCACAGCGTATCGGAGCGTCAGCTTGTCGCCATCCTCTCCCACGAATTCGGTCACCTGGTGTGCCAGCGTCGCGCGCTGGCAGCCTGGGCGTGTCATGTGCGGGCGTGGTGGTTCCGTGCCGTCGATAACTGTATCGAGCGTTTCCCGCGCCTGGGTGTGTTGCTCGACCGTCTGACACTGGGCGACGTGGTGCAGGCGCAGGTGCTCTCCCGCGTGGAGGAATTCGAGGCCGACCGCGTGGCGGCCGAGGCGGTGGGGGCGCCGCTGCTGGCGCAGACCCTGCTTGAAGTGGCGGCGCGCGAGCGCTTCCTGCGCGACGACTACTGGGTCAAGGTGATGGCGCAATGCGCCGAGTTGCCACGGCCCTCGGTACGGCCGTACCGCGACATGGGCCTGGGCATGGTGGCCGGCTTCCTGCCTTCCGACCAGCGCGGCGGTTGCCTCGGAGAGGACTGCGGCGGCGAGGATGGTCTGCATCCCACGCTCAACGAACGCCTGGGCGCGTTGCGCGAGGTACCTGCGCTGGAGACCCTGGTGGAGGATTCGGTGGCAGAGCGCCACCTCGGACCGATGTTGCCGCGCCTGGCATGGGCGCTGGATCGGGCCTGGTGGTCGGTCACGCGCGGCGAATGGCGGCAGGTCTATCGCCGTTCGCGCACGCGCCGCCTGCGTTCAGCCGCCTGACTTTCCCCGCCGCGCGCGTTCGAGCGCGGTACAGATGGCTTCCACTCCATCCAGAAAACGTGGCGTCGGCCGCTGCACGATGTCGGGCGGGATCGCGACGAGCTGCTCGTTCTGCACCGCGGCCAGTTGCGGCCAGCGTCGCCAGTCCTGCAGCCAGGTCGGACTGTCGGCGGTGGAGCCGCTGGCGATGATGACCTCCGGGTTGGTGGCCAGCACGCTCTCGATGCCGATGCTGGGCGCGAGGTTCGGCAGGGCCGCGAAGACATTTTCCCCGCCGCACAGATCCAGCGCCTGAGAGATCAGGTGCTTGCCGTTGATGGTCATCAGTGGTTGATGCCAGATCTGATAGAACACCCGCAGACGCGGCCCGTCCTGTTCCCGCGCGTGCAGCCTTGCCACGCGCTGGCGTAGCTGTGCGGCGGTCTGTGCGGCGCCGTCGCTGGCGGTGAGGCGGCCGAAGGTCTCGATGCTGCGCGCAATGTCGTCGATGCTGCGGATTTCGTTCAGGTAGAGCGGAACGCCGAGGCGTTCGAGGCTCTGCAGTTGGGGCATGCGGTTGCCGCTGGCCCAGCCGATCACCAGGTCGGGTTGCAGCGCCAGGATGGCTTCGAGGTCGAGGCTGGAATGCCGGCCGATGCGTGGCAATGCGCGGGCGGCCTCCGGGTAGTCGCTGTATTCATCCACGCCGACGATGCGATCTCCCGCGCCGGCGGCAAACAGCAGCTCGGTGATGTGCGGCGCGATGCTGACGATGCGTCGCGCCGGGCCGTCAAGCTGCACGACCCGTCCGGTGTCGTCGGTGAGCCGCATGGGTTCGGCCATCGCCGGCCCGGCGAGCAGGCCGATCAGCAACAGGGTGATGGCTTTCATGGCGTCGTTTCCAGCGGCAGTTCGGCTTGCAGAGCCGGTTCCGGCATCCGGTCGGCCGGCTGCAGCGAGCTCACGCGCACGCCGATCAGGCGCAGGCGCTTCTCGAGCGGCACGCGCTTGAGGCATTCCCCGGCGGCCCGGCGGATGGCCGCGGCATCCGACACCTCAGTCGGCAGGGTGATGTCGCGCGTGACCGTACTGAAGTCGGCATAGCGCAGCTTGATGCCGATGGTGCGGCCGGTGACGTGCTTGCGCGCCAGATCGCCGGCCACACGCTCGCACAGCGCGGTGAAGATGCCGGACAGCGTTGCGCGGTCGTGACGGGCGTGCAGGTCGCGCTCGAAGGTGGTTTCACGGCTGATCGACTTGGGTTCAGAACTCGTCACCACCGGGCGTTCGTCGCGTCCGTGGCTGGCCTCGATCAGCCACTCGGCGTAACTGCGGCCGAAGTGCTGGCGCAGCAATGCCGGATCGGCGCGGGCCACGTCGCCGACCGTCTCCAGCCCGAGCGCGGAGAGCTTCTCGGCGCTCTTGGGGCCGATGCCGTTGATCTTGCGGGCGGCCAGCGGCCAGATGCGGCTCTCCAGATCCGCCATGGTCAGCAGCGTGAGTCCGTCGGGTTTGTCGAGTTCCGAGCCGATCTTGGCGAGCAGCTTGTTGGGCGCCACGGCAATCGAGCACGACAGCCCGGTGGCGTCGCGCACCGCCTGCTTGAGCCGTTGCGCGAGCGGCAGGCTGTCTTCGTCGAGCGCACTCAGGTCGATGTAGATCTCGTCGATGCCGCGGTTCTCGATGCACGGTGCGATGGCCGCCACGGCTTGCTTGAACAGCCGCGAGTAGTGGCGGTAGGCGTCGAAATCGGCCGGCAGCAATATGGCGTCGGGGGCGAGCCGGGCAGCCTTCATCATGCCCATGGCCGAGAAAACGCCGAGCGCACGGGCTTCGTAGGTGGAAGTCGTGACCACGCCGCGCCCGACGTAGTCGGCCAGCCGGGTGAAGCGGTGTGTGCCGTCCGGCAGCGCCTGCGGTGCGTCGGCGTTGCGACCGCCGACCACCACCGCCCGCCCGCGCAGTTCGGGGTAGCGCAGCAGTTCGACCGACGCGTAGAAGGCGTCCATGTCGAGGTGGGCGATGCGGCGGGGGCTGGGATTCATGTGCTGCGCGGGGAGTGCGGTGCCGCGCCGGGGCGGCAACGCTGCGAGGATACGCCGAAACGCGCGATTGCGGCCGGGCTCAGAGCGCCGGTTCGGCGGGGTGCACCACGACGCGGTTGCGCCCGCCCTGCTTGGCACCATACAGGCCTTGGTCGGCCTGATGGATCAGCGTCTCGGCGGTCGTGATGTTGTCGCCCGGCGAGAGTTCGGCCACGCCCACGCTGATGGTGATCTGCCACAGCGGGCTGCGCTCGTGCGGCAGCTGCAGATCCGCGATGGCCGCGCGCAGGCGCTCGGCAACCAGCCGCGCGCCACTTGCGGGAGTGTTCGGCAACAGCACTGCAAACTCCTCGCCGCCATAGCGCGCGGCGAAGTCGCCGCCGCGATGGGTGGCGATGTGACGGATCACGCCGCCCACTTCGCGCAGGCAGTCGTCGCCGGCCAGATGGCCGTAGTGGTCGTTGTAGGGCTTGAAGTGGTCCACGTCGATGAGCAGCAGCGACAGCGCCACGTGTTCGCGCCGGGTGCGGCTGATCTCGGCGGCCAGCCGCTCGTCAAAGGCGCGTCGGTTGCCCAGCCCGGTCAGGCCGTCCTCGGCGGCCAGCCGCTGCAGCGTGAGGTTGGCGGTGTGCAGGGCGTCGCGGGCGCGGTGCAGTTCGTCCTCGGCGGCAAGCCGCTGGGCCACCAGCCGCAGCACGAAGAAACCCAGTCCGACGAACACCGCCGCCAGCAGGGCAATGCCGAGCGAGCGGGTGTGCGCCTCGCGGCTCCAGTCGGCCAGCACCTCGTCGCCGGACTGGGTGACGACCACCGCCAGCGGATAGCGCTGCAGATGCCGGAACGCCAGCATCAGCGTCTGCCCGTCGGCATCCTGCGTGCGCAGCACGCCCCGGCTGCGCACCAGGATCTCGTCGCGGTAGAGCGGGTCATTGCCGAGCAGGGTGCCCATCACATCCTCGGCGAAGGGGTGGCGGGCGAGCAGGCCGCCGTTGGACTGCAGCAGCGTGATGGTGCCGGCGCGGCCGATGTCGTAGCCGGCGTAGTAATCGTTGAAGTGGCTCATCGCCATGGTGGCCAGCACCACGCCGCCGAAATTGCCGTCGAGCTTGTCCACGCGACGCGACACCGTGATGATCCAGTCGCCTGTCGAGCGGCTGCGGATCGGCGGGCCGACGTATACGTGATCGTCGGGGTTGTCGCGGTGGTGGATGAAGTAGTTGCGGTCGGAGTTGTTGTACTGCGTCAGCAGCACCGGCTGCGAGTTGACCACCCAGCGGCCGGTTTCGTCATACACGAACAGGCCGTGCAGCTGCGGCATGTCGCGCACCGCGCCCATCAGCATGGGGTGCAGGCGCGCGGCGTGCTCCTCGCCCATGCCTTCCACCTGCAGCCGTTCGACCAGTTGGTCGAGATAGGTGTCGGCTTCCTTGATCTTGTCCTCGGCATGCTGCGCCAGCGAGCGCGTGAAGTTGTTCAGCACGGTCTCGCTCTGCGCCAGCCGTAGCTCGCGCGATTCGCGCGCATGGCGGCTGTCGAGCGCGACCAGCGACACGCACAGCAGCACGATCAGCGCCCCGGCCAGCAGCATCGCCACCCTGCGCGCGCGCTGGCTGCGCGGAGCAGGTGCCGGCGAGGGCCGGGAGGCATCGGATATGACGTGCATGTGAGACATGGCGAAGGCAGCTTAACGCCAATTCCATGGCAGGCGTATGGCCATGTATGAGCAGATATGACTTCGGTCAAGGCCGCCGCGACATGGCGTTGCGCGCGCGCGGGCAAGCGGGGATGATGGCGGCCCGACCCCGCCGAGGAGCGAAGCCCGTGATCCGCTTGATGTCCGCCCTGAGTATTGTTGCCCTGATGTCGGTTGCGCCCTCGGTCTTGGCCGAGCCGGTGGTCACTGCCAGCGGTCTGGTCTATGAACAGTTGCAGGCCGGCAGCGGTGCCAGCCCCGGCCCGCGCGACCGGGTGCGCGTGCATTACCGCGGCACCTTCACCGACGGGCGCGAGTTCGACAGTTCCTACGGCCGTGGCCAGCCCATCGATTTCGGGCTGAGCCAGGTCATCGCCTGCTGGACCGAAGGCCTGCAGCGCATGCAGGTCGGCGGCAAGGCGCGACTGATCTGTCCGCCGTCCATTGCCTACGGCAGCCGCGGCGCCGGGCGGGTGATTCCGCCCAATGCGACGCTGATGTTCGAGGTCGAACTGATCGACGTGCTGCGCTGATTTTTCCCAACTCCGAACCGAGGTTTTCCCATGTCTCTCGACGCCATCGAACACGAAACCGGCCCCAACCCGCAGGCCAGCATCATCGTCATGCACGGTCTGGGCGCCGACGGCAACGACTTCGTGCCGATCTGCGACCAGCTTGACCTCACCGCCGTGGGGCCGGTGCGCTATGTCTTTCCGCACGCGCCGGTGCGCCCGGTCACCATCAACGGTGGCTACCGCATGCGCGCCTGGTTCGACATCCTCAGCTTCGAGCGGGGCAGGAACGAGGACGAGCCGGGCCTGCGTGAATCGCAGGCCGAGGTGGCGGCGCTGATCGACGCCGAGATCGCGCGCGGCGTGCCGGCCGCGCGCATCGTGCTGATGGGCTTCTCGCAGGGCTGCGCCATGACGCTGATGACCGGCCTGCGCTACCCGCAGCGTCTGGCCGGTCTGGTCGGCCTGTCCGGCTACCTGCCGCTGCCGGACACGCTGGCGGCCGAGCGCGCGCCGGCCAATGCCGACGTGCCGATCTTCCTCGCCCACGGCACGGCCGATCCGGTGATCCCGTTCACGCGCGCCGAGTTCTCGCGCGACGTGCTGACCGGGCTGGACTACCCGGTCGAATGGCGCCCCTACAACATGGTGCACACCGTGACGCCGCAGGAGCTGATGCACATCCACGCCTTCCTGCTCAAAGTGCTGGCGCGATGAACGACGCGACGCCGCGCATCGCGTGGCGTGATGCGGCCGGCCAGGAGCACGCCGCGCGCTGGCTGAGCGAGAGCGGCGCGAAAGCGCCGGCACGCGTGCAACTGGCCGACGACACCCTGCCGGCCGACACCGCCTATCGGCTGGTGTGCGAAGGCACGGCGCTGCTGTGGGCGGGCGATTATCACAACGCCCGGCAACTGTTGCAGGCCATGGGGCGGCGTTTCGATCGCAGCCGCGCGAAACGCAAAGCGCCGGCCGATCCGGCCGAGGCGTTCAATCTGTACCGCATGACGCAGGCGCAGCGCGCCCGCACGCTGGGACTGCTGCTGATTCCGCTGCAGCCGGGCTGGCAGGTGCCGCTGGGGCGTGCGCCCGATGTGGCGGCGGCCTGCACCGAGGCTTGGGGCGCGCTCGATGAGCCTGCGGCGCTGTCGCTGCGCGAACTGCAGGGCGCACTCGGCGCATACCAGTGGCAGCTCAACGGTGTCGAGGTGCCGGCGCTGGGCGAGCGCATCCATGCACGCTACGGCGTGTTCTCGCCGGTGCGGGGTGAGTACGTCGACCTGGTGGCGCAGGCGCCCTTGCCGGCCGGCGCGCGGCGGGCCTTCGACCTAGGTACCGGCACCGGTGTGCTGGCGGCGGTGCTGGCACGGCGTGGCGTGGCGCAGGTGGTGGCCACCGACAACGCCCCGCGGGCGCTGCGCTGCGCGCAGGACAATCTCGCGCGGCTCGGCCTGAGCGAGCGGGTTGAAGTGCAGGACGCCGATCTCTATCCGGCCGGGCGCGCCGACGTCGTGGTGTGCAACCCGCCGTGGCTGCCGGCCAAGGCGGGTTCGTCGCTGGACCGTGCGGTGTATGACCCGGACGGCGCCATGCTGAAAGGCTTTCTGGCCGGTCTGGCGGCACATCTTGAAGCCGGCGGCGAAGGCTGGCTGATCCTCTCCGATCTGGCCGAGCGGCTCGGCCTGCGGGCGCCGGGCGAGCTTGAGGCGGCCTTTGTCGCGGCCGGACTGCGTGTGCTCGGGCGCCTCGACGCACGTCCGCGCCACGGCCGGGCGAGCGACGCCGATGACCCGCTGCACGCCGCGCGAAAGGACGAAGTCACCACGCTGTGGCGCCTTGCCGCCGTCACGTCGCTGTAATCCCGCGGCCGAATAATGCGCTTCCCTGCCGATGGAGAAGCCCGCATGGGTCGCATGCACGCCGCTGATGTCCTGCCGGCCAGCCCTGCCCGGCGTGGCCGTTCCCTGTTGCAACGCTCGCCACTGGCGGCGCTGATCGAGGAGGAGCGCCTGCGCTTCGTCTTCCAGCCCATCGCCGATCTGGCCGGTGGCGCGGTGTTCGCCTACGAGGCGCTGATGCGCGGTCCGCAGGGCTCGCCGCTGGAGTCGCCCGAGGTGTTGCTGCGTTGTGCGGCCGAGGAGGGGCGCTTGCTCGAGCTGGAGATCGCCGCCGCGCTTGGTGCGATCGCGGCCTTCGGCCGTCTGGCCTTGCCCGGCAAGCTGTTCATCAATCTCGGTGCGCCGACCATTGAAGCCTTTGCGGCGGACCGTGGCGCCTTGCTGTTCCGTGCCGCCGTCGATGCCGGCGTGGCGCCAGCGCGCCTGATGATCGAGCTGACCGAGCACGAGCGGGTGGAGCATCCCGAACGCCTGCGTGAGGCGCTGACGGTGTTCGCGGCGCAGGACATCGGTCTGGCGCTGGATGACTTCGGCGACGGGCGTTCCAGCCTGCGCCTGTGGTCGCAGCTCAAGCCGGCCATCGTCAAGCTCGACAAGTTCTTCGCACGCGAGGTGCATCGCGACCCGCGCAAGGTCGACGTGGTGCGCGCCATGCTGACGCTGGCCGAGCGCTTCGGCACGCTGCTGGTGGCCGAGGGCATCGAAACGCCGGCCGAGCTGACCGTGCTGCGCGATCTGGGCTGCCGCTTCGCCCAGGGCTACCTGCTCGGCCGCCCGTTGCCGGTGCCGGCCTCCGGGCTGCCGGAGGAGGTCGGGTTGCTGTTGGTCTCGTCGAAGATCGCGGTGCTGCCCAACGCCATGCCCGATCCGCATCCCGATCACACGGTGTCGCGCCTCATCGTCGCCGCGCCGACGGTGGCGTCGGACGCCTGCAACGAAGACGTGCGGCGGGTCTTCGCCAAATGGCCGGACCTGCATGCGGTAGCGGTGGTTGAACGCGACTATCCGGTCGGCCTGATCGACCGTCGCACCTTTCTCGACCGCTACGCCCAGCCCTATTTCAACGAGCTGTACGGGCGCCGAGCCTGCACCGGCCTGATGAACGCCCAGCCCTTGCGGGTGGATCGCGCGGTGAACATCGACTCGATGGTGCGCATGCTGGCGGGCGACGACCAGCGCTATCTGTTCGAAGGCTTCATCGTCACCGACGGCGGTCGTTACGCCGGGCTGGCGACCGGCGAGAGTCTGGTGCGCGCGGTCACCGAGCGCCGCATCGAAGCCGCGCGGCATGCCAACCCGCTGACGCTGCTGCCGGGCAACATCCCGATCACCGAGCACATCCGCCGCCTGCTCGAAGCCGGCGCGGGTTTCACCGCCTGCTACTTCGACCTCAACAACTTCAAGCCCTACAACGATCTGTATGGCTACTGGCGCGGCGACGAGATGATCAAGTTGGCGGCGCAGAGCATTCTCGACGCCTGCGATCAGGGGCAGGATTTCGTCGGCCACGTCGGCGGTGACGACTTCGTCGTGCTGTTCCAGAGCGAGGACTGGGAGCTGCGCTGCCGCCGCGCCGTGCATGAGTTCGGGCAGCGTGCGCGGGTGCTGTTCGACGATGCCGACCTCGCCCGAGGCGGCTTCGAGAGCGAAGATCGCCGCGGCTTCCGCGCCTTCTTCCCGCTCACCGCCCTGTCGGTGGGGGCGGTCGAAGTCACGCGCGGCCAGTTCCGCTCACCGGAGGACGTGGCTTCCGCCGCGGCCGCCGCCAAGAAGGTCGCCAAGGGCTCGCCCGGCGGCTTCCACCTGCAGCTGCCTGCTTCGGCGCAGCCCGGCAGCGTTCGCTGATTCCGGCGGGCGGGCGCTACAATCGCGCCTGGCCCCGCACAATCCGGAATCCCATGCAGAACCTCGCACCTGCCGAACTCGCCCGCCGTCTCACCCAGGCCGAAACGCCCGCGCCGTTGTTGCTCGACGTGCGCGAGCCGTGGGAGTTCGCCACCTGCCACATCGCCGGCTCGCAGCCGATGCCGATGGCCAGCGTGCCGGCGCGCATCGAGGAACTCGACCCCGAGGCCGAGATCGTGGTCATCTGCCATCACGGCATGCGCAGTGCGCAGGTCTGCATGTTCCTCGAACGCCAGGGCTTTTCGCGTGTCTTCAATCTCGCCGGAGGCGTGGCCGCATGGGCGGCCGACGTGGACCCGGCCATGCCCCAGTACTGACCGGAGTCCTTGATGAAGCGAACGCTGATCGCCTGCCTTGCCAGCCTTTTTCCGCTTGCCGCCTCGGCCGCCGACCTGCTCGGCATCTACCAGCGTGCGCTGGCCAATGATGCCCGGTTTGCCGCCGCCCGCGCCGAACTGCTGGCCGGGCAGGAGCGCGTGGTGCAGGGGCGCGCCGGCCTGTTGCCCGATGTGGCACTGACCGCCAATGCCGCGCGCAACGTGGTCGACCCGGCGGGTGGTCCGTCCGACAGTTTCAGCAGCAATTCCTGGCGCGTGCAGCTCACGCAGCCGCTGTTCCGCATGCAGAATTTCATCGCCGCCAGGCAAGGTGCGCTGCAGACCGATCTGGCCGGGGTGCAGTTCGGGCAGGCCCGGCAGGATCTGATCCTGCGTGTGGCGCAGGATTACTTCGGCGTGCTGAATGCGCTCGACGCACTCGATGCGGTCACGCAACTGCGCACTGCGGCGGAGGAGCAACTCGAGATTGCGAAGACCAGTTTTGAAGTCGGCACCGTCACCATCACCGACGTGCATGAGGCGCAGTCGCGCTTCGATCTGGCGCAGGCCCAGGTCATCGCGGCCGAAGCCGCGCTGGACGTGGCGCGTGACACGCTGGCGCGCACCGTCGGCGGTGAGCCGGGTGAACTGGCCCGCCTGCGCAGCGGCGTGTCCTTTGCCGCGCCCGAGCCCAACGACGCAATGAGCTGGGCGGGTGCCGCCTCCGATGCCAGCCTGGAAGTGCAGGTGCAGCTGCTGCTGCAGGAGATCGCCGCGCGCGAGGTCGACCGTGCCCGCGCCGGTCACCTGCCGACGCTCGATCTGGTCGCCAGCCATGGTGTCGGCACGCGTCAGAACAACGGCCTGTCGCCGCGCACCGAGACGACCACCATCGGCCTGCAGTTCAACATGCCGCTGTATGCCGGCGGTCGCATCTCGTCGGTGTCGCGCGAAACCGCCGCGCTGAAGGTACGCGCCGATGCCGATCTGGAATCCGCCCGCCGCAGTTCTGCACTCGCTGCGCGCGAGGCCTATCTGGGCGTGTCGAGCGGTCTGGCACGTATCCGCGCGCTGGAGGCGGCAGAAGTCTCCTCGCTGTCGGCGCTGGAGGCCAACCGTCTGGGCTACGAAGTGGGTGTGCGCATCAACATCGACGTGCTCAACTCGCTCACCCAGCTGGCCGAGACCCGTCAGGAACTGGCGCGTGCGCGCTACGACACGCTGCTCGCCCAGTTGCGCCTGAAGGCCGCCGCTGGCAGCCTCGACGAACCGGATCTGCAGAGCATCAACACGCTGCTGGCGCCCTGAGCGCGGCAGTCGGGCGTAGGGCGCAATAAGCGTAGCGCATTGCGCCGCATGGGAGGTTCGCGAGGCGTACGTTGCCGGAACGTGGCGAATACGGCGCAATGCCTTTCAGTTATTGCGCCCTACGATCCGCTACGGTTTTACCGTCCGCGTTTCGATCATCCGCAACGTATGTTCGGTCGCCCCGCGGTGCGCGGCGGTGAAGGCCAGCCCGGCCTGTGACGCCCGCTCGCGAGCAGCAGGATCGGCGATGAGCGTCAGCGCGGCCTGCACGCCGGCCGCCACATCGGTTGCACGCCGCGCCGCGCCGCATTCCACCGCCTGTTCGGCCACCTGCAGGAAGTTGTAGGTGTGCGGCCCGACCACCACCGGCGTGCCCACCGCGCAGGCTTCGATCAGGTTCTGCCCGCCGAAAGGCAGCCAGCTGCCGCCGATCAGCGCGGCGTTGGCCGCAGCGTAATAGGCAAACATCTCCCCCATCGAATCGCCCAGCCAGACCCTCGTGTCGGCCGTGATGGCGTCACCGCGGCTGCGGCGCACGAGCTTCAGGCCGCGCGCTTCGACCAGTGCAGCCACTTCATCGAAGCGCTGCGGGTGGCGCGGCACAAGGATCAGCAGCGTGTCGGCTGGCGCCTGGCGGGTGAAGGCGTCGAGGATCAGCGCCTCCTCGCCGTCGCGGGTGCTGGCGGCCAGCAGGGTGGGTCGGCCGCCGAAGCCGGCGCGGAAAACCGAACCGAGCTCGAGCTGCGCCGCGGGCGGTTCGATGTCGAACTTCACGTTGCCGGTGATTTCTACCGCGTGAGCACCGATGCTGCGCAGCCGCTCGGCGTCGCCGGCGGTCTGTGCGCCGATGGCGTCGAGGGCGCGTACGGTGAGCGCTGACAGGCTCGGCCAGCGCGCGTAGCGCCGCGCCGAGCGTTCCGACAGCCGCGCGTTGGCCAGCAGCACCGGTACGCCGGCCGCGCGCGCGGCGAGCAGGGTGTTGGGCCACAGCTCGGTTTCCATGACGATGCCGATGCGTGGGCGGAAATGCGCGAAGAAGCGCTGCGCCAGAAACGGCAGGTCGTACGGCAGCCACACGATGCGCACGCCCTCATCCTTGCCGAACAGCGCCTGAGCGGTTTCGCGCCCGGTCGGCGTCATCTGCGTGAGGATCACGCTGTGGTCCGGCCAGCGCGCGCGCAGCGCGCGCACCAGCGGTTCGGCAGCGCGGGTCTCGCCAACCGACACGGCGTGCAGCCAGATCGTCTTGTGCGGCGCCGGGCCGTCGAAACGGGCGAAGCGCTGACCGATGTCGGCCAGATAGCCCGGCTGTCGGCGTGCCCGCCACAGCAGGCGCAGCAGCACGAAGGGCAGGGCGACAAGCCACAGCAGGGAATAGGCGAGGCGGGCGGGCATGCGGCGCGGGTGAATGGCGACGGGCGCCCAGTATAGCGAACGGGCCATGCGATAATCGGGCCCATTCCCATCCCGGATTCCTCGCGCATGAAAGTCCTCGTCACCGGCGCCGCAGGCTTCATCGGCATGCACGTGAGCCAGGTGCTGCTCGCGCGTGGCGATGAGGTGGTCGGCCTCGACAACCTCAACGACTATTACGATCCGACGTTGAAGCAGGCGCGGCTGGCGCGGCTCACGCCGCAGGCCGGTTTCCGCTTCGTGCGCATGGACGTGGCCGATCGCGAGGGCATGGCGCGGCTGTTTGCCGAGGAGCATTTCGACCGCGTGGTGCATCTGGCCGCACAGGCCGGCGTGCGCTATTCGCTGGAGAATCCGCACGCCTATGTCGACGCCAACCTCGTCGGCTTCATGAACGTGCTGGAAGGCTGTCGCCACAACGGCGTGGCGCACCTTGTGTATGCCAGCAGCTCCAGCGTGTATGGCGGCAACGAGAAAATGCCCTTCTCCGAGCACGACAGCGTGGACCACCCGGTCAGCCTGTATGCCGCGACCAAGAAGGCCAACGAGCTGATGGCCCACACCTACAGCCATCTGTACGGTCTGCCGACCACCGGCCTGCGCTTCTTCACGGTGTACGGCCCGTGGGGCCGGCCGGACATGGCGCTGTTCCTGTTCGTCTCGGCCATGCTCGAAGGGCGCGCCATCGACGTCTTCAACCATGGCTGCATGCGACGCGATTTCACCTACATCGACGACATCGTGGAAGGCGTGTTGCGCACGCTCGACCGCGTACCGCAGGCCGATCCGGCCTATGACGCGGTGGCTGCTGACCCGGCGCGTTCGCGCGCGCCGTATCGCGTCTTCAACATCGGCAACAACGATTCGGTACCGCTGATGGATTTCATCTCGGCCATCGAGGCCGCACTGGGCATCGCGGCGCGCAAGAACCTGCTGTCCATGCAGCCGGGCGACGTGCCGGCCACTGCCGCGGACACCGCCGAACTGGCCGAGTGGGTGGGCTTTGCGCCGGCCACGCCGGTGCGTGACGGCGTTGCACGCTTCGTCTCCTGGTACCGCGACTACTACGGGCGCTGATGGCTACCTACGCAATCGGCGACATCCAGGGCTGCTACACCCCCTTCTCGCGCCTGCTCGAACGCATCCGCTTCGATCCGAACGTCGACCGGCTGTGGATTGCCGGCGATCTGGTCAATCGTGGCCCGCATTCGGCCGAGGTGCTGCGCGTGGTGCGCGCGCTCCGCCAGTCGGCCATCACCGTGCTCGGCAATCACGATCTCTACCTGCTCATGGTGGCGGCCAAGGCCGCGCCGCGCACGCGCGACGACACGCTCGACAGCGTGCTCAAGGCGGCCGACCGTGACGAGCTGCTGGACTGGCTGGCGCGCCGTCCGATGGTGCATGTCGAAGGCGCACACCTGCTGGTACATGCCGGACTGGTGCCGCAGTGGGGTGCCCGCCAGGCGCTGGAACTGGGCGGTGAGGTCGAGGCCGCGCTGCGCGGTCCCGATGCCAAGGATTTCCTCAAGCACCTCTTCGGCGACAAGCCGTCGAAGTGGAGTGAAGACCTGAAGGGCTGGGACCGCCTGCGCTTCATCGTCAATGTCATGACGCGCATGCGCTTCTGTACGCCCGAGGGGCGTCTGGCGCTGGATGGCAAGGGGCCGCCGAACAAGGCGCCGGCCGGCAGCGTGCCGTGGTTCCGTGCCAGCAAGCCGGCCTGGAAAACGCACACCGTGGTGTGCGGCCATTGGTCGGCGCTGGGCTTTCACTGCGAGCCGGGTCTGATCGCGCTGGATTCCGGTTGCGTGTGGGGCGGCAAACTCACCGCCGTCCGGCTGGACGACGGTCAGGTGTTTCAGGAAGACGGCTGAGCTTGCTCAGGGCGCCGTGACGCGCTCCGCGATGCGCGCCTGCAGCGCATTGGCGAGCGGGCGGCGGTCCTGTTCCGGCGCGTGTGCTTCGGCCGGCATCACGTCCACCTCGGCCACGATGGCGGGCTCCGCCACGATGTTGGCGATGCATTCGAGTAGCGACATCTCGCCGTAGTACGCCGCGGCCAGCGTGAACTCGCCCTGTGCGTTGCGGTAGCGCAGCGCCAGCGGCTGGATCGGGCTGGCCGTATCGAGCGCCGGTTGCAGCAGCGCGGCGTGGAAATGCAGCACGTGGCTGCCGTCGGTGGTCGTGCCTTCCGGGAACAGCGCCACGGTCGAGCCGGCCTGCAAGGCGCGACCGATCTCGCCGCCGATGATGCGCGCATGGCCGCGGCTGCCGCGCTGCAGGAACACGGTTTCGTTCTTTGCCGCGAGCCAGCCGATGGCCGGCCATTTGCGCACCTCGGCCTTGGAGATGAAGGCCGCCGGCGCCACCGCGTTGATCACGAAGATGTCGATCCACGACACGTGGTTGGCCACCAGCATGGTGCCCGGTGCAATGGCCGCGCCGCTGGTGCGCACTTCGATGCTGAGGATGTCCAGCAGCGCCAGCGACCAGCGTTGGCGCAGGCGCCGCCGCGTGGGCAGCGCTGCGAACGGAAAGACGGTGATGACGGTGGCGAGCCCGGCGAACAGGTGCAGCGTGAGGCGCGTCTTGCGCCAGAGGCGCTTCAGTCCGGACGGCCGACGTAATGGCGGGCGTAGCGGTCCTGCAGCCGGTTCATCGGCAGCAGGATCGGCAGGTCGGCGGTGTTGAAGTCCGGATCCCATGCAGGGTCCCCACAAATCCAGGCCCCTGCGCGCAGATAGCCCTTGATCAGCGGCGGGGTGTGCGTTTCGAGATCGCCGCGCAGTCGAGCCAGCGGCAGCGGATGGCGCGGGAAGACGTGATATTCCAGCGGCGCCAGGTGCTCGTCCTTGAGCTGATTGTACAGGCTGGCCGCATTGTGGCCGCCGTCGGCCATGCTCACCGAGGCGCAGCCCATCAGGTATTCGTAGTTGTTCTCGAGCATGTAGCGCGCCAGCCCCGACCACAGCAGCGTGATGACCGCACCGCTGCGGTATTCCGGGTCGATGCACGAACGGCCGATCTCGACGATGCGGCTCTTCAGGTGCTGCAGGCGGGTGAGGTCGAACTCGTTCTCGGAGTAGTAACCACCCACCTTGCGCGCGGCAGCCGGCGACAGGATGCGGTAGGTGCCGACGATGCGGCCGAGCTTCTCGTCACGCACGATGAGGTGTTCGCAGAACGGGTCATACACGTCGCGATCCACGCCCGGTGTGCGGCTGGACAGGCGCGCGCCCATCTCGTCGTGGAACACCCGGTAACGCAGTTTCTGCGCTTCCAGCACTTCGGTCTCGCAGCTGGCCAGGGTTACATGAAGGCTGCGCGGTTCGCGCAGGAAGGCACGGCGTTCGGTCTGCAGCATCGTCATCTTCTCGTCCTCGTCTGTTTTGCGGCCATTCTGGGAAGGGCGCGTTGCAGTCGAATGACGAAGGAGTTACGCCGCGGTTACGTCGGGCGCACAGGCGCGACGCCTATAATCACGTTTTCGCAAGGAGCGGGACGATGACGATTCTGGTGTGCGGTTCGATGGCCTACGACACGATCATGGTGTTCCACGATCGTTTCAGGAATCACATCCTGCCCGACAAGATCCACGTCCTGAACGTCGCCTTTCTGGTGCCCGACATGCGCCGCGAATTCGGTGGCTGCGCCGGCAACATTGCCTACAACCTCAAGCTGCTCGGCGCCGACGCCCGCATCATGGCCACCGTGGGCGACGATGCCGCGCCCTACATCAGCCGGCTCGACGCGCTCGGCCTGTCGCGCGCCAACCTGCGTCAGGTGCCCGGCACCTTCACCGCGCAGGCCTTCATCACCACCGATCTGGACGACAACCAGATCACCGCCTTCCACCCCGGCGCGATGATGCATGCGCATGAGAACGTCGTCAGCGACGCCCCGGGCGTGAAGCTCGGCATCGTCGCGCCCGACGGCCGCGACGGCATGGTGCAGCACGCCGAGCAGTTTGCCGCCGCCGGCATCCCCTTCATCTTCGATCCCGGTCAGGGCTTGCCGATGTTCAATGGTGAGGATTTGTTGCGCTTCCTGAACCTCGCCACCTGGTGCGCCGTCAACGACTATGAAGCGCAGATGCTGTGCGATCGCACCGGCCTGTCGCTGGAAGAGGTCGCTACGCGGGTGGAAGCGCTGGTGGTCACACGGGGTGCCGAAGGCTCGCACATTTATACCGGCGGCGAGCGCATCGACATCCCCTGCGTGGCCGCAGCGGCCATCGAAGACCCCACCGGCTGCGGCGACGCCTACCGCGCCGGCCTGCTGTACGGCCTCGCCAACGGTCTGAGTTGGTTGCGCACCGGCCGGCTGGCATCCGTCATGGGCGCCATCAAGATCGCACAGCGCGGCGGGCAGAACCACTGTCCGTCGCGCGAAGACATCGCGCGCATCTATCGTGAAGCGTTTGAAGAGGAATTGTGGTCATGAACATCCGCAAACAGCATTCGGGCGTGATCGCCCTCGCACTGGTCGCGCTGCTGCTCGGCGGCTGCGCCTCCGGCCTCGGCGGCAACACCTACGAGCGCGGTGAAGCCCGCCGCGCCATGGAAGTCGAAATGGGCACCGTGGAGTCCGTGCGCGCCGTGCGCCTCGAAGGCACCAAGAGCCCGGTCGGCACCATCGCCGGCGGTGCCGTCGGCGGCATCGCCGGCAGCAGCATCGGTGGCGGCAGCGGCCGTAACATCGCCATGGTCCTCGGCGCCGTCGCCGGTGGCCTCGCCGGCTCCGCCATCGAGGAAGGCGCCACCCGCAGCAACGGCGTCGAAGTCACCGTGCAACTCGACAGCGGTCGCCTCATCGCGGTGGTGCAGGAAGACCAGGGCGAGAATTTCGTGCCGGGGCAGAGGGTGAGGCTGGTGAAAGACGGGCGGACAACGCGCGTAACGCGTTGAGCAGAAGAAGGCGGCCTTCGGGCCGCTTGTTGTTCCGGCAATTGACGGAGAAGGCCTGTGAAAGACGAGCTCGAGTACAAAGACATTTACTTTGCTAGAGCGGAGATAGAATTTGCTGGCACTGATCGGCTTGAAAAGGCGCGTCGATCCTATTTAGTGTTCTTGGTGGTGCTCTTGTTCATTGAGTTTGCTGATGTAGAGCTTCAGTCGGCTTCGCTAAGCATAGTCACAGCCAAGTGGCCTGCTGCCGGTTTCGTTGACACCTTGTTAAGGTGTTAAACGAGACAGGAGCAGTAGATGAAGACAAGAAGGCAGTTCAGCAGGGAGTTCAAGCAGGAGGCGGTGCGGCTGGTCGTTTCCGGCGGCGTGTCGATTCCT
>JAJLLM010000105.1:0-4121 GCA_033837965.1 Pseudazoarcus pumilus | reverse complement strand
CCGGCGCGCGCGGCGCCGTGGTCGGCGGCGAATACCAGCATCTGCGGGGCGCGGATCTGCGGTTCGGTGGTGTGCTGGATCAGGCCGAGTTGCAGCGCCAGCGCCTCGATGCGGCCGAGTGCGCCGAGCGGCTTGGTCTTGGCGTCGATGCGCGCCTGCAGGGCGGGGGCGAGGCGGCGGTCGAGCGGAAGGATCTCGAAGGGCATGGTGGTTCGTGCGGACGTGAAGCGGCGGATGGTAGCACCCGCCGACGTCGGCTCAGGCGCGCGCGGCGCTTGTCCGTGGGTGGGCGGGGAGAGTAAAAGACGGGCTCCCGAACCGGCCGCGAGGCGGATAGACGCATGATCGACGAACAGGACAGCCCGCATCGTTTCAACGACGCCGAGCGCGATGGCGTGTATCGCGCCATCTTCGAGCGGCGCGATGTGCGCGCGCAATTCCGCCCCGACCCCGTGCCGGACGAGGTACTGGCACGCCTGCTCTCGGCTGCGCACCATGCGCCGTCGGTGGGTTTCATGCAGCCCTGGGATTTCGTGGTGGTCACCGACCGCGCCGTCCGCCAGCGCGTGAAGGATGCCTTCGACCGCGAGAACGCGCACGCCGCCACGTTGCACGAGGGCGAGCGCGGCGTGCTGTATCGCCGCCTCAAGCTCGAAGGCATTCTGGATACGCCGCTCAACCTGTGCATCACCTGTGATCGCGGGCGCGGCGGCACGCATGTGCTGGGGCGCAGCAGCATGCTCGACACCGATCTCTTCAGCACCTGTCTGGCCGTGCAGAACCTGTGGCTGGCGGCGCGTGCCGAGGGCGTCGGCGTGGGCTGGGTGAGCATCATCGACCCGGCCGAGTTGGCGACGCTGCTGGGGCTGCCGGACGGGGTCTACCCGCTGGCCTATCTGTGCCTGGGCTACGTGGACGAATTCCTTGGCGAGCCCGAACTGGCGCGCGCCGGCTGGCGTCAGCGGCTGGACTTGCGCACGCTGGTGCACCGCGACGGCTGGGGCAAGGGACTGACGCAGGACGACCCGCTGCTGTCCGCGCTGGAGGCCGTGAAGCTCAGCCCTTGAGCACCAGCGGCAATCCGGCCGCGATGAAAGTGACCTTGTCGCAGCGCTGCGCCACGGCCTGATTGAGCCAGCCGGCCTCGTCGCGGAAGCGGCGCCCGAGCGGTGTTTCCGGCACCAGCCCGAGGCCGGTTTCGTTGGCCACCAGCAGCACCGTGCCGGGCAGGGTGGGCAACAGATCAAGCACGGCCGTGCGCTCGCGCAGGAGCGTGGGTTCATGCTGCTGTGTGGCGTCGCCGAGCAGGTTGGCGAGCCACAGCGTGAGGCAATCGACGATCACCACACGGTCTTCCGCGGCTTCGCGCTGCAGGGCATCGGCCAGCGCCAGCGGGGCTTCCACGGTATGCCATTCCGCCGGGCGGTCGGCCTGATGGCGGCGGATGCGCTCGGCCATTTCGTCGTCCAGCGCCTCGGCCGTGACGATGACGCTGACCTCCCCGCCATGGGCGAGGGCTTGCCGTTCGGCGTGGCGGCTCTTGCCCGAACGGGCGCCGCCGAGGATCAGATGGGAACTCATTCGCAGTAGGGTGGTCGCGGGCGTTTCAGGCTATCATGCGCGCTCGCCCCACGAGGGGCGAACGTGTTTCAGGTGCCTGACAGCAGTTCATGCTCGAAGGGTAAACGGGAAACAGGTGAGCGACGGATGCCTCCGCGCGATGCCTGTGCTGCCCCCGCAACGGTAAGTGGAAGCAAGGCGCATCGAGAGGCCACTGGACGAGAGTCCGGGAAGGCGATGCGTCGGACGATGATCGGTCGTCCAGCCCACGAGCCCGGATACCGGCCTGCCACACATCGGCGAAGTTCCGCGGGGTGGCGGCGCGACCTGTTTGACCTGGTTTCTCCCTCCCCGGACTTCGGTTTTGTACTGGTTCTGCCTTGCGGGGACGCATGGCGGGCCGTCAGGGAGTTTTCCATGCAGTTCAAGTTCACAGTCGCCGCACTCGCGGTGGCCTCCGTATTTCCCTTTTCCGCTTCTGCCGAAGAGCGTTCCACCAAACTGGCCCCGGTGCTGGTAACCGCAACCGGCGTCGAGATGGCCGACGTCGACGCGCCTTATGCCTCCGAGGTGCACACCCGGCGTGACATCGAGCGTTCAGGCGCGGCCACGCTGGCCGAATACCTCTCGCGCTATTCCTCGGTGAACGTCATGCCGAACTTCGGCAACCGCTTCACGCCGGCTATCGACATGCGCGGCTATGGCATCGGCGATGGCTACCAGAACATCGTCGTGAGCGTGAACGGACGCCGCCTGAACAACATCGACATGGTGCCGCAGCTGCTCGGCTCGGTATCGCTGGGCGACGTCGAGCGCATCGAGATCACCAAGGGCAGCGGTTCGGTGATGTATGGCGACGGCGCCATGGCCGGCACCATCCAGATCTACACGCGTGCGCGCACCGGCGTTTCGCTGGAAGGCTACGTCGGCAGCCACGGCGCGGAGGGGCTGAGTGCCTCGGCCGGCATCGATCTGGGCCGCTTCGCGATCTCGGCCAGCGCCGAGAAGAGTGATCACGACGGCTTCAGCAAGAAGGATTCGACCGGTCACCGTGACGAGTCCGAATCCGATTCGTGGCAGGTCAGCCTCAGCGGCAAGCCGGTGGACCGCCTTCGCCTGAGTTTCGATGCCGGCAAGACGCGCATCGACACGCGCTATCCCGGCCGCCTGACGCAAGCGCAGTTCGACGATGATCCGGCGCAGAACAACGGCAGCCCCTACAACCAGCAGGATTTCAACTCCGACTACTGGCAGGCCGGTGCCGAGTTCGACCTGAGCCGTGAAGTGACGCTGAGCCTGCGCCACTCGCGCGAGGACAAGGAGTCGGTGTTCGCCTCCGGTTTCGCGTCCGATTACGACTACGACTCCACCGATGTGGCGCTGAAATTCCGCCGTAACGGTCTGGCGCTGACGACGGGCTTGCAGGCCTTCGACGGCCGCCGCACCGGTAGCGACAACAAGACCGACAAGGACAACCTGGGCTGGTTCGTGCAGGGCCAGTACGAGTTCGACCGGTTCCTGGTTTCGGCCGGCTGGCGCAAGGAACGCGTCAAGTACGCCTACCGTCCGGATGTCGGCACGGCAGACAAGGATGACCACAAGCTGTCGGCCTGGGACATCGGCGTGAACTACCGGGTGGACGACGCATGGTCGCTGTTCGCCAACTACAACTCGGCCTTCCAGGCGCCGGACGTGGATCGTTTCTTCATGTGGGGCGGCGGTTTCAATGCCTTCATCGATCCGGCCCGCGTGCGCACGCTCAACGTCGGCTTCAACCACGTGACGCCTGCCAACCGCCTGAAGGTCACCGTGTTCCATGCGAAGTTGCGCGACGAGATCTACTACAACGCCAACACCTTCACGAACACCAATATCGACCGTTCGCACAAGTACGGCATCGAGGTGCAGGACACCTGGCGCATCAACGATCGCTTCACGGCCAGCCTGAACTACGCCTGGACGCGCGCCATCATCGATCGCGAGAACGACGGCGGCGGCGCCTTCGACGGCAAGGAGTTGCCGGGCGTGTCGCGCCATTCGGCGGTGGTCTCGCTGCACGCCAAAGTCGGCGAGAATGGCAGCCTCAACCTGTCCCACACTTGGCGCAGCAAGGCCTATGCCTCGAACGATTTCGACAACAACAACGCGCAGAAGACCAAGGCCTACCACTCCACCGATGTCGCCTACCGCCATCGCGTGGCGCGCGACGTCGAGCTCTTCGCCTCGGTCAGCAACTTGTTCGACCGGGAGAACGGCCTGTGGGTGCGTGATGACGCGGTCTATCCGGTCGACTTCACGCGTACGTGGCGTGTCGGCGCGCGCGTCTCGTTCTGAGCCTGAGTGGGCAGTGTGCGTCTGATGTCGGGGCGCAGCCGTCTGCTCTTCATCCTTGCCGCGCTCGCGCTGTCCGGCGTGGGCGCGGTGCTGTGGGCACTCACCGCCGGTGAGTTTGCCGTCTCCCCGTTGGCTGCGCTGGCCGCCTTGTTCGGTTCGGGCACGGGCATCGAATCGGACGTCGTGCGTCACCTGCGCCTGCCGCGCGCCATCGCCGTGTTTGCCTG
>JAJLLM010000104.1:0-36453 GCA_033837965.1 Pseudazoarcus pumilus | reverse complement strand
GCGGTGGCGATGATCGAGAAGTCGCGCAGGCCTTCCAGCGCCAGCCCCAGCGTACGGGGAATCGGCGTGGCGGTAAGGGTGAGCACGTCCACCTCGGCGCGCATGCGCTTCATGGCTTCCTTCTGACGCACGCCGAAGCGGTGTTCCTCGTCGATGATGACCAGGCCCAGGCGCTTGAACTTGACGTCCTTCTGCAGCAGCCGGTGGGTGCCGATGATGATGTCGACCTTGCCTTCACCCAGCTGCGCAAGCGCCTCGTTCTGCTCCTTGGCGGACTTGAAGCGCGACAGCTCGGCCACCTTCACCGGCCAGTCGGCAAAGCGGTCGGCAAAGGTCTGGTAGTGCTGCTCGGCCAGCAGCGTGGTCGGTGCCAGCACCACCACCTGCTTGCCGCCGGCCACCGCCACGAAGGCCGCGCGCAAGGCGACTTCGGTCTTGCCGAAGCCGACATCGCCGCACACCAGACGGTCCATGGGCCGGCCGGATTTCATGTCCACCACCACCGAATCGATGGCGGCCTGCTGGTCCGGCGTGGTTTCGAAGCCGAAGCCCTCGGCGAAGGCTTCCAGATCGTGCTGTTTGAAGTCGAAGCGGTGACCGGGGCGCGACTCGCGCTGGGCGTACAGCGCCAGCAGTTCGGCGGCGGTGTCGCGCACCTGCTGGGCGGCTTTGCGCTTGGCCTTTTCCCACTGGCCGGAGCCCAGGCGATGCGGCGCGACGGCTTCCGGGTCGGCACCGGCGTAGCGCGAGATCACGTGCAGTTGCGAGACCGGCACGTAGAGCTTGTCGCCGCTGGCGTATTCCAGATGCAGGAATTCGGTGTCGCCTTCGCCCAGATCCATGTGGATCAGGCCGACGTAGCGGCCGATACCGTGAGAGGCGTGCACCACCGGGTCGCCCGGTTTGAGCTCGGACAGGTCGCGCAGCCAGCCTTCCACGCTGGCGGCTTTGCGGTTGCCGCTGCGGCCGCGCGTGCGCGCGGTGGCGGCGTACAGCTCGGCCTCGGTGACGATGGCGAGTTTTGCCTGCGGCAGCGTGAAGCCGTTGAGCAGCGGCGAGACACCCAGCGCAAAGGCGTCGTCGGTGGCGAGGAAGCCGGCGAAGTCGGCGCTGGCGGCGGGCTTGAGACCGTACTCGGCAAGATACTCGGCCATGGTTTCACGGCGGCCGGGCGATTCCGCCAGCAACAGCACACGGCCGCCGGACATCGCCCAGTCGCCGGCGAGCAGGTCCTTGAGCTTGTGCAGCGGGTCGGTGGCCTTGCGCTCGACGGCAACTTCCGGCGGCGCCTCGGAGGCACGCGGGGCGTCGGGCGCGGCATTCTCGTTGGCCGGAAGCGACAGGCCCGGATAGGTCTTGAGCGCAGTGAAGAACTCTTCCTGCCCGAGGAACAGTGCGGCCGGTTTCATCACCGGACGGCTGCGGTCGCCGGCGTGGAAGTCGTAACGCTGACGCGCATCACGCCAGAACTCATCGATGGCGGCCGGTACGTCGTGGTGCAGCATGACCACCGCGTCATCAGGCAGGTAATCGAGCAGCGTGGCGGTTTCGTCGTGGAACAGCGGCAGGAAGTATTCGATGCCCGCCGGCGCGATGCCGTTGGAGACGTCCTTGTAGAGCTGCACGCGCGAGGGGTCGCCTTCGAAAGTCTCGCGGAAGCGGCTGCGGAAAGCGGTGCGCGCCTTTTCATCGATGGGGAATTCGCGCGCCGGCAGCAGACGGATTTCCGGCACCGGGTACACCGTGCGCTGGGTGTCCGGGTCGAAGGTCTTGATGCTCTCGATCTCGTCGTCGAACAGATCGATGCGCAGCGGCAGGCTGGAGCCCATCGGATACAGGTCGATCAGGCCGCCGCGCACCGAGAACTCGCCCGGGCTCACCACCTGCGTGACATGGGCGTAGCCGGCGGTGGCCATCTGCGCGCGCAATTTCTCCACGTCCAGCCGCTCGCCCTGCTTGAGGAAGAAGGTGTAGGCGGCCAGATAGCTCGGCGGTGCCATGCGGTACAAGGCGGTGGAGGCCGGCACGATGACTACGTCGGCCTCGCCGCGCGTGAGCGAATACAGCGTGGCAAGCCGCTCCGAGATCAGGTCCTGGTGCGGCGAGAAGCTGTCGTAGGGCAGGGTCTCCCAGTCCGGGAAGAGGTGCGCGCGCAGTTGCGGCGCGACCCACGCCAGTTCGTCATGCAGGCGCTGCGCCTCCGGCGGGTTGGCGCACACCAGCAGCAGGGTGCGACCGCGCGCTGCGAAATGCGCCACGGCCAGCGCGTCGGACGAGCCGGCGAGCAGGGGCAGGGTGTGGCGCATGCCGGCCTTCGGAAACGACAGGGCGGCGAGCTCGGGCAGCAGCGATTCGGGCTTGAGCGACATCAGCGGGGAACGGGCGGGGCGGAAAGCAAGCCGCGAATTATAGGCGAAGCGCGGCTTCTCAGCGGGGTGCGGCCAGAGTCCAGCGCGACAGCCAGGGGTGGCCGATGATTTCGCAACCTAGTTCGGTGAGCCATTCGCCGACACGGCGGTTGGAGTTGTCGCCGGCGGTGTAGGGGCGTGCGTCGGGCACGAACTCGAGGCCGTAGGCGGCGTTGTACAGCACTTCGGCGGGCGTCTCGAACGCGCTGTCGAGTGTGCTTCTCAGGCGCGCCAGCCGTGACGCCTCGACACGCACTTCGGTGGCGCCATGCACCGGCACGCTGAGGCGTTGCAAGGCCGTCGGCAGGTCGTGCGCGCCGGGCAGTTGCTGACGGCCGAGTACTGCGTCGGTCCGCAGGAAGAGCGCGCGAAAGCCGGTGGCGAGGTTGGCGCGGCCGAGTGCGTAGTACTCGCGGTCGCCCCAGGAATAGCGGGCCATGCCGTCGGGGGCGGGCACCATCAGGCTGGAGTGCTTGCCGTGGTCCAGCACGAAGACGCTGACCGGTTCATGCGGCGCGGGCGGCGGCACGATGCGCGCCGAGCAGCCGCCCAGCAGCAGGGCCGTCGCACACAGCAGCCAGAGACGTTCAGCTCGGTTCATCTTCCGGCGAAGCTTCGACGTCGCGCCAGTGCGCGATCCACTCCAGCGCCAGCGTGGCGGCGTGATCGGTGGCGACGGAGGCGGGCAGGCGCTGCAGGTCATGTGCGGCGGGCAGTTCGGCCTGGGCGCGCTGGATGATGGGCAGGTCGGGATCGTCCTCGGCCACGATGATGCGTGTCGGCGCGACCAACCGCGCCAGCGGCTCGGCTCCGGCCAGATCCAGCCGGCCGCCCAGGCAGACGATGGCGCGGAAGATGTCCGGCGCGCGGCTGGCGGCGCGCACGGCGGCGCCGCAGCCGGTGCCGCGGGCAATCAGGAACAGCGGCAGTTGCCTGAGGTCGGGCTGGTGGGCCGCCCATTCCGCCGCGGCCAGCACGCGGGTGGCCAGCAGGGGGATGTTGAAGGGCGCATCGGGGTCGCGCTCGGCTTCCGCTTCGGTGAGCAGATCGAGCAACAGGCTGGCAAAGCCGTGGTGATGCAGGGCGTCGATGAGACCCGGCGCCTCGGCCGGTTCGTGGGTGTCATCGGCGCCGATGACGATGGCCAGCCCCAGTACGGCGGGGGAGTGCCGCAGCCGGGCGAGCAGCCACTGCCCATCGGCCGGCAGGGCGATGTGTGAATCGCGCAGTTTCAAGGCGCGGCGCTCCTTGCGGATACATGTCAATGCCTCAGAGAATGCACCGATTCGGACGGAAACTCCACGAAGGCCACACTGGCGTAGCCGACCACCCGGCAACGGTCGCCGGCGGTGTCGCCGGAGTTGCGCAGATCAAGCAGATAGGGTTCCAGCCCGCGCCGCGCGGCGAGCGTGAGCAGGCCGTTGAGGGCGTGTGCACCGCAGGCCTGCTCGCCGTGCAGGCAGGGGCGCAGGTCCAGCATCTGGCGCGCGGTGGAGCGGTCGAGCGCGCGCGAGTCCTCGTAGCCAAGGTAATGCGACAGGTCGGAGCTGATCACGATGAGCGTTTCCGGCCCGCCCCACAGGATGTCGAGCAGGTCGGCCACGTCCTCGGGCGAGGACTGACCGACCAGCAGCGGCACGATCTCGAAGTGCTCCAGCATGGTCTGCAGGAAGGGCAACTGGACTTCCAGACAATGCTCCTGCGCATGCGGGCGGTCATCCACGCTGACATCCGGCAGGGTCTGCAGCATGGTGGTGGTGCGCAGGTCCACCGGCACCACGCCCAGCGGCGTGGCAAAGCCCTGCGCGGCGGGCAGCACGAAGCCGCGCACGACCATGCGATGCGCCGGGCCGAGCAGCACTACGCGCCGGATGCGCTGGTGCTGCAACTGCACAGGCGCGTAACCGTTGGCGGCGATCATGCCGGAGTAGATGTAGCCGGCGTGCGGCACGACCACGGCCTTGGGCGGGGTCGTGAGTTCTTCTGCCGGCATCGCGGCGGTCAGCATTTCATTGACCTGGTTGCGCAGCAGATCGGGGTCTGCCGGATAGAAATGCCCGGCAACGGCCGCCGGGCGTATCGAGGCGATGGCCATGGCTCTCCTTGCTCAAGCTGGGGTCCGGGCGCGGAAACGCACGGGGTGGAAATCATTATAGGAAGTCGTCACGGCATTGCCGGCCGCGTGGCCGGGCACGCGGCATTTCGCTGCGCCCGTTGCCGCCTGCATTAGAATCCGCCGCATGCAAGCCACTTCCGCCCGCCACTTCGCCCTCGTTCCCGCCGCCGGGAGCGGCAGCCGCATGGGCGCTGAACGGCCCAAACAGTATCTTCCGCTGGCGGGCCGCCCGCTGATCGCGCACACGCTCGAAGCCCTGTGCGCGGTGGAGTCCATCGACAAGGTTTTCGTGGTGCTGTCGGTGAACGACCCCGAGTGGGGCAGTCACGACTGGTCGGCGCTGGGCCCCAAACTGGTGCCGCTGTTCTGCGGTGGCGCCACGCGCGCCGCCAGCGTGCTGGGCGGCCTGCGCGCGATTGCCGGCGAGGTGGCGCAGCACGACTGGGTGCTGGTGCATGACGCAGCGCGTCCGTGCATCGCGCCCTGGCATGTCGGCCGGCTGATTGCCGAGCTGGCCAGCGACGAGGTGGGCGGCCTGCTGGCGGTGCCGGTGGCCGATACGCTCAAGCGCGGTGACAGTCATGGCCGCGTCGCCCAGACCGTATCGCGTGAAGCCTTGTGGCAGGCGCAGACGCCGCAGATGTTCCGCTACGTGATGCTGCGCCGGGCGCTGGAAGATGCGCACGACGTCACCGACGAAGCCAGCGCCATCGAGGCCGCCGGCCTGCACCCGAAACTGGTGCAGGGCGACGCTACCAACCTGAAAGTCACCTGGCCGGTGGATCTGCACCTGGCTGAATGGATACTCGCCAGCCGGCGCGAGGGAGAAGGGCAATGACGAATCTGCGCATCGGCCAGGGCTTTGACGTGCACGCGCTGGTGCCGGGCCGGCCGCTGATCATCGGCGGCGTGACCATTCCGTTTCCGCAGGGCCTGCTCGGCCATTCCGACGCCGATGTACTGCTGCACGCGCTGACCGACGCACTGCTTGGCGCCGCCGGGCTGGGCGACATCGGCCGTTTGTTTCCGGACACCGATCCGCAACATGCCGGCGCCGACAGCCGGGTGCTGCTGCGCGAGGCCTTTGCGCGTGTGCGGGCAGCCGGTTTCGAGGTGGTGAACATCGATGCCACGGTGATCTGCGGTGCGCCGAAGATCCTGCCGCATGCGCCCGCCATGGTGGCCAACATCGCGGCCGATCTGGGTATGGACGCCGCCCGCATCAACATCAAGGGCAAGACCACCGAGAACCTCGGCTTCACCGGGCGGGGCGAAGGTATCGCCGCGCAGGTGGTCGCCCTGCTGGAGCAGCGTGAAGCCTGAGCGCGAGGCCCGGGCGCGGGTCTTCTTCGCGCTGTGGCCGGCGGCGGAAACCGCAAGTGCGCTCCAAGCGATGGCCGGGTCGCTGCAGCCGCGCTTTGGCGGCCGTGTAATGCGAATGGACAGCCTGCATCTGACGCTGGCGTTTGTCGGCGGTGTGCCGCGGGCACGCATTCCCGAACTGATCGCTGCGGGAGCGCAGCTGAGTGCTGCCGCGTTTGACTTGAAGCTTGACGTGCTCGGCGAATGGGCACGCAAGCACATCGTGTGGGCCGGTCCGGCCGACGTTCCGGCAGCGCTGGCGACGCTTGCGGCTGAATTGCAGCAGACACTTTCGGAAGCCGGGTTTGCACTCGAAGCGCGTCCGTTCGTGCCGCACGTCACGCTGCTGCGCAACGCAGCCTGCGAGACGCGCCGCACGCCGCTGGAGCAGCCCGTGCGCTGGCGTTCGGATGGCTTCGTGCTGGTCGAGTCGAGTTTGCAGCCCTCTGGTGCGCGCTACCTTGAATTGGCACGCTGGGCTGCGTGAACCGAAAGGCGGGGCCGCAGCCCCGCCTCTTTCCGTGGCAGTTCCGTCGTGTCAGACGAACATGCAGGACTCCAGCCGTTCGCGGATGCGCGGCTCCGGCGACTTGGTGTAGTCCTTTTCAAAGCGGTCGGTGATGAGCTGTGCGGTGGGGCTGTCGAGTACCCCGTTGAGCATGCCCATGAAGGACGGCGGCGCGAAGACGATGGCGCGCGCGTAGGCGTTGCTGGTGCGTCCATGGTAGAGCTCGTGCGCCAGTTCCTGCGCGAACACCTTGGCTTCGTGGGCCTTGGGCTCGGTCTGCGGTTGGGCGGCGCCGTGACCGTTCATGCTGCCCGGTCGATCGGTGACAAGCTCGGAGTTCTTGAAACGGCTTTCGGGGTGGATCATTTCCTTGACCAGCTTGAGCCCCTTGTTCGGTCCGAGGTGCTCGTACAGCCGTGCAAGGCTGGCATTGGCTACCAAAATCCAGGTGATCGCCATGGGTGTTCCTCCGATGAGTTGCACATGTCCGTCCGACGGAATCCGGCGGGGCCGGGCGTGACAGGGGGAGCGTCGTACGCCCGCTCCCCCTTGTCTGTTCTGCACGCTTGGCAATGCGGCCGGTGCAGGGTGCGCTAACCGCGCTCAGGTTCCTTTCGGACTTCCTGTGTTGCCATGGAATAGGCAACGATCCCAGCTTAGACCGGCTCTCAAGAGGGGGCAAAGGTGGCCGGTTCCACATCGCAAAATATGACAGCGCCGGCCGCTGTGGTGGCCGAAAAGAATATTTTTGCGATTCAGTTGCGGGGTGTGTCCGGCGCGTGCAGGCGCGCTTCGCCGGCGGCGGGATCACTGCCGAACAGCTTGGAAAGCTGTTTGTAAACAGCGGGATGTGAATTCTTCAAGGCATTCGGCGCCTCGAAGAAGACTTCTGCGGCGACGGCGAAGAACTCGGCCGGGTGCTCGCCCGCGTAGGGGTCGAGCAGGGTCGGCAGGCCCATGTCGAGCGCGCGGCAGAAGCTGTCGTAGGCGCGCGAGAAATCACCGCTCCAGTCGTCCGCCGACATGTCTGCCGGCAGCGGCGGAAAACCGTCGGCACCACCGTTGAGCATGTCGAGCTTGTGGGCGAATTCGTGGATGACGACATTTACCAGCCCGTCCTCCTCGGCTTCGGTCTCCCATGACAGCAGCACCGGGCCGTCCTGCCAGGCTTCGCCCAGCACCTCGTCCTCGAACTCGTGCACCACGCCGTCCTCGTCCATCTGCTGACGTGGAATGACGATCTCGCCCGGATACACCACGATGCCGACCCAGCCGCGGTAGGCCTCCAGTCCCACGCGCAGGATCGGCAAACAGGCCTGCAGCGCGATGGTGAGCATCATCTCGTCGTTGACCTCCAGACCGTGCGCACCGTGAAACTGCTTGCCGGCGAGAAAGCCGCGGGCGAGTTCGCGCAGCCGTGCGCGCTGGGCGGTTTCGAGGTAGTCGAGGAAGGGCAGGCGTGCCTCGGCACGCTGCCACAGCGCCTCGTCGATGTCGGCGACAGGTTTGCCGGAGTGGCTCAGCCAGCGGCGCAGGCGTTCAAACACGGCGGTAGCGGGTGGTCAGGAAGATGCCGGAGAGGATCAGGGCCATGCCGGCAAAGTGGAACCAGTAAGGGCGTTCGCCCAGAAAGGTGGCCGCTAGCAGCGTGCCGAACACCGGCATCAGGTGGATGAAGAGCGAGCCCTGGTTGGGCCCGACCGCCGCCACTCCGGCGTTGTAGAACACGTGACCGAGGAAGCCGGGGAAGATGCCGACGTAGGCGATGGCCATGAGCGCCGGGCCCGACATGGCGATGGCCTGGCCGCTGGCCAGCTCCCAGACATAGAACGGCGTCAGCGCGATCAGCCCGACCACCGCGCAGATTGCGAACAGCAGCATCGGGCGGATGGGCGGGCGCCAGTGCAGACCGACGGTGTACAAGCCCCACACCAGCACCGCTGCCAGCAGCCACAGATCGCCGCGGTTCAGCGTCAGCGTGAGCAGGGTGGCGAGGTCGCCACGCGCCACGATCATGCCCACGCCGGCCAGGGAGACAGCCACGCCGACGGCCTCCATGCCGCCGAGCCTGCGCCCGAGCAGGGCGAAGGCCAGCGCGATGGTCATGATCGGAATGACCGAGTTGAGGATGGCGGCATTGGTGGCGGTGGTCGAATGCAGACCGATGTACACCAGCGTGTTGAAGCCGCCGACGCCCAGCAGGCCGAGCACCACCAGGGCCTTCCAGTGTTTCTTCACCAGCGGCCACTGGGTGCGCAGATGCGGCAGCGCCAGCGGTGCAACGCAGGCGAGGGCGATGACCCAGCGCCAGAAGGCCAGCGCGAAAGGCGGCACGGCCTCGTGCACGCCACGGCCGACGACCATGTTGCCGGACCAGAACAGGGCAGCCAGCGTAAGCAGCAGATAGGGGTTGGCGAAGGCTTTGCGCATCGGATGGGGAGCGGCCGCACGGGCGCCCGATCATCGCATATCGCGCTGCAGCACGCACGGGGCTGCAGACTGCGCGGGGGGCGCTTGTGGGATAATCGCAGCCATGGTTTCCGTCACTCATGCCGTTCCCGCCGACGCCGCGGCGGCCCCACTGGAACTGCTCGTCGAAGGGCTTGAGCCCGGGGCGCAAGGCGATATCGACGAGGCGCTGGCACTGGCCCGCGACATCTATTCCGACGAAGTGCTTGGCACCGGCGAATCGGTGTGGACGCACGCGCTGGGCATGGCGCTGATTGTGAGTTCGCTGCGTCTCGATGCCGAGGCGCGTATCGCCGCCATCCTGTTTGCCGTGCCGGTGTATCGCACCGGCAGCCTGGAGAAGGTGGCCGAGCGTTTCGGCGATTCGGTGGCCGGCATCGTCGAAGGCCTGCGCAAACTCAATGGCCTGCGCGTGCTGACCCGCGTGCAGGGCAGCGGCGAGGCCTCCGACGTGCGCGCGCAGACCGAATCGCTGCGCAAGATGCTGCTGGCGATGGCGGCCGATATCCGTGTGGTCTTGCTGCGGCTGGCTTCGCGCACCCAGACCCTGCGTCACTACGCCGAGCGTAAGTCGGAGGCGCAGGTCGATCTGGCGCGTGAGTCGCTGGACATCTACGCGCCGCTGGCCAACCGGCTGGGTGTCGGCCAGCTCAAGTGGGAACTGGAAGACCTGTCCTTCCGCTTCCTCGAGCCTGCCATCTACAAGCAGATCGCGCGCAAGCTCGACGAGAAGCGCGCCGAGCGGGAGGCCTTCATCGAGGAGGCCATCACGCTGTTGCGCAACGAGCTGGCGGCGGCCGGCATCGACGGCGAGGTGTATGGCCGGCCCAAGCACATCTACAGCATCTACAACAAGATGCGCTCGAAGAAGCTCAGTTTCGAGCAGGTGTACGACATCCGCGCAGTGCGCGTGCTGGTGCGCAAGGTGAACCACTGCTACAAGGTGCTCGACATCGTGAACCGGCTGTGGGAGCCGATTCCCGAGGAGTACGACGACTACATCAGCAAGCCCAAGGGCAACAATTACCAGTCGCTGCATACCGCCGTACGCGCCGCCGACGGCCGCGCGCTGGAGGTGCAGATCCGCACCCACGACATGCATCGCCATGCCGAATTCGGCGTGGCCGCGCACTGGCGCTACAAGGAAGGCGGCAGTGCCGGCGAGGAATACGACGAGAAGATCGCGTTGCTGCGCAGCCTGCTGTCGTGGCGCGACGAGGTGGCCGATTCGGCCGACTGGGTGGAGCAGTCGCGCCGCGCGGCGCTGGACGACACCATCTACCTGCTCACGCCGCAGGGTCGCGTGATCGACCTCGCCAGCGGGGCAACGCCGGTGGACTTTGCCTACCGTCTGCACACCGATCTGGGCAACCGCTGCCGCGGCGCCAAGGTGGACGGGCATCTGGTGCCGCTCAACACCCAGCTCAAGAGCGGCCAGACGGTCGAGATCGTCGCCGCCAAGGAAGGCGGGCCGTCGCGCGACTGGCTCAATCCGCAGCTCGGCTATACCGCCACCAGTCGTGCGCGCAACAAGATCCGGCAGTACTTCAATCAGCTTGAAGAGTCCGAGATGCTGGCGCGCGGACGCAGCTTCGTCATCAAGGAACTGCAGCGCGAGGGTCAGACCCAGGCCAACATCGACGATCTGGCTGAGCGCCTGGGCTTCAAGGGGGCGGATGCGCTGTTCGTCGCCGCCGGCCGCGGCGAAGTCGGTGTGCGCGCCATCCAGAACGGCCTGCGCGGGGGCGCGGCAGACGAACTCGCCGAGGGCGAGCCGGGGATTGTCGTCGGTCGCAGCCGCTCGGGGGATACCGGCGGCAAGGTGCTGATCGTCGGCGTGGGCAAGCTGATGACCTCGCTCGGCCGTTGCTGCAAGCCGGCGCCGCCGGATGTCATCCAGGGCTTCGTCACGCGCGGGCGCGGGGTGTCGATTCACCGCGTGGATTGCCCGTCCTTCCAGAACCTCGTGCAGCAGGAGCCGGAACGCGTGGTCGAGGCGGAGTGGGGTGACGATGCCTTCAAGGCCGCGCAGTCGCTGTTTCCGGTGGATGTGCGCGTCGAGGCGCAGGACCGTCAGGGCCTGCTGCGCGACATCTCCGACGTGCTGTCACGCGAGAAGATCAACGTCACGGCCGTGAATACGCTGAGCAAGAAAGGCCGCGCCTTCATGTGCTTCACCTTCGAGGTCGGCGGCGTGATGCAGATCCAGCACGCCATCCAGTTGATCCGCGAGGTCAGCGGCGTGATCGACGCCCGCCGCAAGTGAGGCCGTTCAGGACGCCGACAACTCTTGCTGCAGCATGAGCTGCGCCGAGCGACGCGTGCCGCGCCCGCTGCGGCGGCGGTAGCGTCCGTCCGGCAGCATTTCCCACGCCTGGGTGTTGTCCGCGATGTAGGCGCGCAGGCCTTCGCGGATGACGCGCCGGCGCAGCTTGGGGTCCAGCACGGGAAAGGCCACCTCGATACGGCGGAAGAAGTTGCGGTCCATCCAGTCCGCACTGGAGAGATAGACCTTGTCCTCACCGCCCGCATGGAAGTGGAAAATGCGGTGATGCTCCAGGAAGCGCCCGACGATGGAACGCACCCGGATGTTCTCCGACAGGCCCGGCACGCCGGGCTTGAGGGCGCAGGGGCCGCGCACGATGAGGTCGATCGGCACGCCGGCCTGTGAGGCGGCATACAGCGCCTCGATGGTCTCGGGTTCGAGCAGCGCGTTCATCTTGGCCATGATGCGGCTCTTCTTGCCGGCACGCGCGGCCTCGGCCTCGGCGTTGATGGCCACCACGACGTTGGCCTGCAGCGCGAACGGCGCCTGCCACAGGTGCTTGAGCGCAGTGGCCTTGCCCAGCCCGGTGAGCTGCTTGAAGACCTCGGCCACGTCGGCACCGATCTCCTCGTTGCAGGTGAGCAGGCCGAAGTCGGTGTAGAAGCGCGTAGTGCGCGGGTGGTAGTTGCCGGTGCCCAGATGCACGTAGCGCACCAGCTTGCCGGATTCGCGGCGCACCACCATCAGCATCTTGGCGTGGGTCTTGTAGCCGACCACGCCATACACCACGTGTGCGCCGACTTCTTCCAGCCGGTTGGCCAGCGTGATGTTGGCTTCTTCGTCGAAGCGCGCCATCAGCTCCATCACCACGGTGACTTCCTTGCCCTTCTGGGCGGCGCGCGCGAGCAGTTCCATCAGCACGGACTCCGTGCCGGTGCGGTACACCGTCATCTTGATGGCCAGCACCTGCGGGTCGTCCACCGCTTCGCGCAGGATCTGCACCACCGGCTCGAAGCTCTGGAAAGGGTGGTGCAGCAGGATGTCCTGCTTGCGGATGGTGGCGAAGATGTCGCGCTTGGTGTCAAAGCCGCGCGGGCTGCCCGGCGTGAACGGCGGGTAGCTGAGGTCGGGGCGGTTGACCCAGTCGGGCACCTGCATCAGGCGCACGAGGTTGACGATGCCCGGCGTGCGATAGACGTCGGTACGCTGCAGGCGGAATTGCTGCAGCAGGAAGTTCTCCATGTCCTCCGAGCAGGTGTCGGCAATCTCCAGCCGCACCGCGTCGCCGAAATGGCGTTGCTGCAGTTCGCCCTTGAGCGAGGCCATCAGGCTCTCGACTTCTTCCTCGTCGACGAACAGGTCCGAATTGCGGGTCAGACGGAACTGGTAGCAGCCGAGCACACGCATGCCGGTGAACAGCTTGTCCACGTGTGCGTGCATGACCGACGACAGGAACACGAAGGTGTACTCGTGCTGGCATATCTCGCGCGGCAGGCGGATGACGCGGGGCAGGGCACGCGGCGCCTGCACGATGGCGGCATCCGAATCGCGGCCGAAGGCGTCGCGGCCTTCCAGCTCGATGGCGAAGTTCAGGCTCTTGTTGAGCACGCGCGGGAAGGGGTGGGCCTGGTCCAGCCCGATCGGCGTCAGCACCGGGCTGACCTCGCGGTCGAAATAGTCCTCGATCCACTTGCCCTGGTCTTCGGTCCATTCGCCGCGGCGCAGGAAGACCACGCCCTCGGCTTCCAGCGCGGGCAGGATGTCGTCGTTGAGCAGTTCGTATTGTTGTGCGATCAGGGCGTGCACTTCGGCGCTGACCTTGTCGAGCAACTCGGTGGGGGTCAGGCCGTCGCTGCCCGGTGTGCGGATACCCAGCCGGATCTGCTCCTTGATGCCGGAGACGCGGATTTCGAAGAACTCGTCGAGGTTGCTCGACACGATGCACAGGAAGCGCAGGCGTTCGAGCAGCGGCACATTGCGGTCGGCTGCCTGCGAGAGCACGCGGCGCTGGAAGCGCAGCAGCGAGATCTCGCGGTTGATGAAGTGTTCGGTCGGGTAATTGGCAGGTTGGCGCTGGGGCAGTTTCATCGTCGTTCCGGAGGGCGCGGTGGCGCGCAGGCGGCCCATGCTGACGGGCCCGTATTACGTTTTGATGACAGTTCGCAAAGCCGCCATACAGCTTACCGCAGACCCCGACGGGCGGGGTTTGTGCGGGACGCGAGTGGTAGAATCCGGCGCATCTGCATTGCACGCCGACGGCGCTCACCCGAACATCATGCATGAACTGATCGCCGCGATCGACCTGGGTTCCAACAGTTTCCGGCTGCAGGTCGGAAAAATCGTCAATGATCAGATCTATCCGCTCGACGGTCTCAAGGAGCCGGTGCGGCTGGCGGCCGGTCTGACCGGTGACAAGCTGCTCGACCAGGCTGCGCGTCAGCGCGCACTGGAGGCCTTGAGCCGCTTCAATGAGCGCCTGCGCGGTTTCCCTCGCGATTCGGTACGCGCGGTGGCCACCAATACCCTGCGCGTGGCCAAGAACGCGCGCAGTTTTCTGGCCGAGGCCGAGACGGTGCTGGGCGTGCCGATCGAAGTCATCTCGGGGCGCGAGGAAGCACGCCTGATCTACGTCGGCGTGGCGCATACGCTGCCCGACCCGCACCGCCAGCAACTCGTCGTCGACATCGGCGGCGGATCGACCGAATTCATCATCGGCAAGAGCTTCGAGCCCATCCTGCTCGAATCGCTGTACATGGGCTGCGTCAGCTTCAGCCTCAACTACTTCCCCGATGGCCGCATCGACAAGCAGACCCTGCGCGACGCCGAGTTTGCCGCGCGCCGTGAGCTGCAGGCCATCTCGCGGGCCTACCGCGAGGCCGGTTGGGAGGTGGCGGTGGGCTCCTCCGGTTCGGCCAAGGCGCTGGCCGATGTGCTGGAGCAGAACGGCTGGTCCGATGGCGGCATTACGCGTGAGGGGCTGGATCGCCTGCGCGCGGCCTTGCTGCGCGCAGGCCAGCTCGAACGTGTGGACCTCGCCGGTCTGAAGGACGATCGCCTGCCGGTGATTCTCGGTGGCTTCGCCATCATGTCGGCGGTGTTCCATGAGTTCGGGATCGAGCGCATGGTGTTCTCGGAAGGCGCCTTGCGTCTGGGGGTGCTGTACGACCTGCTCGGGCGCTATCACCACCATGATCTGCGTGATGCGACAGTGGACGCCTTCATCGGTCGTTACCAGATTGACCGTCAGCAGGCCGAGGCCGTCACCGAGACGGCGCGTCACCTGCTCGAATGCGTGGTGCCCGGCGCGACCGATCCCGATCATCCTGACCGACGTTTTCTGGAGTGGGCGGCGCTGCTGCACGAGATCGGCATTTCGGTGGCGCATTCGAGCTACCACAAGCACAGCGCCTACATTCTGGGCAACGCCGACATGCCGGGTTTCTCGCGCATGGATCAGGCGCGCATGGCGCGTATCGTGCTCGGTCAGCGCGGCAAGCTGGCGCGTCTGGCTTCCATGGAAGACGACAACCCCGACTGGCTGCTGGTGGTCTGTCTGCGCATTGCCTGCATCGTGCATCGCTCGCGCGACAGCCGCGAGGTGCCGCCGATCTCGCTGGAGCGCACCGAGCACGGCTTCGCGCTGGGCATTCCGGCGGACTGGCTGAGCAGCCGCCCGCTTACCGCGGCGGCGCTTGAGGAAGAGCAGCGGCAGTGGCTGTCGGTCGGGCGCGGGCTGGCCATCCGCAGTGACGCCGCACGCGCCAGGCGTCGCAAGGCGGGCTGAAGCATGACGGCTGCGAGCATCTCCTGCCACGTCGAGGGCGCCGTTGCGCGCCTGCGCATTGCACGTGCCGACGCGCTCAATGCGCTGTCTTCCGACATGCTGCGCGCCTTGATCGCGGCGCTGGACCAGCTTGCCGCACGCGACGAGGTGTGCGTGGTCATCATCGAGTCGGCCGGCGCCGCCTTCTGCGCCGGATTCGACCTGGCCGAACTGGCTGCGGGGGATTCTGCCGCGCATCGTGAGGCCTTCCGCCTGTTCAACCGTTTCGCACGCCGTTTGCAGAAGATTCCGCAACCCGTCATCGCCCGGGTGCAGGGGGTGGCCACCGCAGGCGGCTGCCAGATCGTGGCGATGTGCGATCTGGCGGTGGCGTCGAGTGAGGCGCGTTTTGCCACGTCGAGCATCGGTCTGGGCCTGTTCGGCGCGGCGCCGGCGGTCGGGCTGTCACGCAATCTGGGGCGCAAGGCCGCGTTCGGCATGCTGTTCGGGGGGGATTTCATCGAGGCCGATGAAGCCCTGCGGCTTGGACTCGTGAATCGCGTCGTGGCACCGGACGAGCTGGATGCCGCAGTGAATGAGACCGCCCTGGGAATCTGTCGCCATCCGCCAGCGGCGGTGCGCGCGGGCAAACAGTTCTTCCTGCGCCAGCTGGAAATGGGGATCGATGCTGCGCATCAGTTGTCAGCCGAAGTGATGGCGGAAAATCTGCGGGATGAAGAGGCGCTCCGGCGTATCCGGGCCTTCCTCGCCCGCAAGGAGTGAGGCGATGGCGTTCGAGGGGCTGATCGACACGCACTGTCACCTCGATGCGCCAGAGTTTGGCGACGGGGTCGCCGGCGTGCTCGAACGGGCGCGCGCTGCCGGCGTCAGCGGTTTCATCGTGCCGGCCGTGGAACGGGCCAATTTCGACGCGGTGCAGGCTCTTTCAGATCGCCATCCCGATGTGCGCCATGCGCTCGGCATTCATCCGCTGTATGTCACCGGCGCCCGGCCGTCGGACCTTGAACTGCTGGAGCAGCAGCTCGCGCAGGGCGGTGCAATCGCGGTGGGGGAGATCGGGCTGGATCACTACGTCAGCGACATCGATCCGGAACTGCAGCGCGAGTATTTCGTGGCCCAGCTCAAGCTGGCGCGCCGTTTCGGCTTGCCGGTGATCCTGCATGTGCGTCGCGCCATCGACGCGATCCTCAAGGAGTTGCGGCGCATCGAAGTGCCGGGCGGGATCGCGCACGCCTTCAACGGCAGCCGGCAACAGGCCGACATCTTCGTGGCGATGGGCTTCAAGCTCGGTTTCGGCGGGTCGTCGACCTATTCCGGCTCGACGCGCATCCGGGCGCTTGCTGCGACGCTGCCGGCGCAGGCATTGGTGCTGGAAACCGATGCGCCGGACATCCGCCCGGAGTGGGCGCAGGATCGTGCAAACGAGCCGCAGAATCTTCCGCGCATTGCATCGATCATCGCTGAACTTCGCGGAACAAGCGTCGAAGAGCTGGTTCAGCAGACAGCGTGCAATGCCCGCTCCGTATTTCCCGGGCTGTCGGGACAGACCTGAGTTCCGTGATAATCGGCCCGAACAACGAGGAGGCAGCACGGTGAAAGTGATGGTGCCGGTCAAGCGCGTAGTGGATTACAACGTCAAGATCCGCGTGCGCCCGGATGAGTCCGGTGTGGAACTGGACGGCGTCAAGATGTCGATGAATCCCTTCGACGAGATTGCCGTGGAAGAGGCGATCCGTCTGCGTGAGGCAGGCCTGGCCAGCGAGGTGGTCGCCGTCAGCTGCGGTCCCGAACCCTGTCAGGAGACCCTGCGCACCGCGCTGGCACTGGGGGCAGACCGCGCGCTGCTGGTTGAGACCGCGCAAACCCTGCAACCGCTGGCCGTGGCCCGGCTGCTTGCCGCCGTGTGTGAGCGCGAATCGCCGGGGCTGGTGATCTGCGGCAAGCAGGCCATCGATGACGATGCCAACCAGACCGGCCAGATGCTGGCGGCGCGCATGGGCTGGGCGCAGGCAACGTTTGCCTCGAAGCTGGTGCTGGGCGATGGCTGCGCCGAGGTCACGCGCGAGGTCGATGGCGGTCTGGAAACGATCTCCGTGCAGTTGCCGGCAGTCATCACCACCGATCTGCGACTCAATGAACCGCGCTACGCCACGTTGCCGAACATCATGAAGGCCCGGAAGAAGCCGCTCGACCGCGTCACGCCGGAAGAGCTGGCGGTGGATGTTTCGCCACGCCTGCAGGTGCTGCGCGTGAGCGAACCGCCGAAACGCCGCGCCGGCGAGCGCGTGCCCGATGTGGCGACGCTGGTCGAGCGTCTGCGTAACCAGGCCAAGGTGATCTGATGAGCGTTCTTGTCATTGCCGAACACGACAATCAGCGGCTGCGTCCGGTGACGCTCGCGACGATTGCCGCTGCCCTGCAGATCGAGCCCTCGGTCGAGGTGCTGGTGGCCGGCTCGGCCTGCAGCGCCGCCGCAGAAGAGGCGGCATGCTTGACCGGCGTGAGCCGCGTGCGCTGCGCCGATGCATCCCATTATGAGCACGAGTTGGCGGAAAACCTTGCGGCGCTGGTTGTGGCCAATGCGGCGGGGTACAGCCATCTGCTCGCGCCGGCCAGCACCTTCGGCAAGAACCTCATGCCGCGCGTGGCGGCCCTGCTGGATGTGGCGCAACTCAGCGACGTGAGCGCCATCGAGGCGGCGGATACCTTCGTTCACCCGATCTATGCCGGCAATGCGCTGGAGACGGTGCGCTGCCTGGATGCCGTGAAGGTGCTGACGATTCGCCCCACGGCCTTCGACGCGGCGGTTCCGGGCAACAGCGCGGCACCGGTCGAGCACCTGCCGGCCGGGCCGGACCTCGCGCTGTCACGCTTCGTGTCGCGCGAAACCTCCGCCTCCGACCGCCCCGAACTGGGCTCGGCCCGCGTGGTGGTGTCGGGCGGACGCGGTCTGGGCAGTGCGGACAACTTCCATGCCGTACTCACCCCGCTGGCCGAGCGTCTGGGTGCTGCACTGGGCGCCTCGCGTGCGGCGGTTGACGCCGGTTTTGTGCCGAACGACTGGCAGGTCGGTCAGACCGGCAAGATCGTGGCGCCGGAACTCTACGTTGCCGTGGCGATTTCGGGAGCCATCCAGCACCTGGCCGGCATGAAGGAGTCGCGCGTGATCGTGGCGATCAACAAGGATCCGGATGCGGCCATTTTCCAGGTGGCGGACTACGGCCTGGTGGCGGATCTGTTCGACGCGGTGCCGGAACTGGTCGACGCGCTTGCGCGCTGAGCATCCATGAATCTGCCTTACGCGCTGTTCTCCTGGCCCTGGCATGTTGCCGCCGCATTGCTTGCGCTTGCAGCACTGCTGCTGGCCGCCCGGCGCGTAGACTGGGGTGCGCTCGCCCACTCGGGCCCGCGCCTGAATGCCTTGCTCGGCTTTGCGGTGTGCATGACGCTGCTGTGGAGTCTGCGCGCAGGCGTGCTGCCCGGCCTGAATCTGCATCTGCTCGGCGCGATGGCCGCATGCCTGATGTTCGGCCCGCATCTGGCACTGATTGCGTTGGCTCTCGTGCTGACCGGCATCAGTCTCAACGGCGCGGTGGAGTGGGCAGCCTGGCCGATCAATTTCCTGGTCATGGGCGTTGTGCCGGTAATGATTGCGCAGGCCATCCGGCGGCTCGTCGAGCGACATCTGCCCAGTCACTTCTTCGTCTACATCTTCGTCATGGCCTTTGCCGGCTCGGCGCTGGTGGTGCTGCTGGTCGGGGTCGTGGCCGTCTTGCTGCTGGCCGGGGCGGGGGCCTATCCGTGGTCGTTCCTGGTGTCGGAGTACCTGCCGTACTTCGTGTTGCTGGCGTTTGCCGAAGCCTGGATCAGCGGTGCCGTGACCACCATGATGGTGGTGTACCGCCCCGAGTGGGTGGCTACCTTCGACGACCGACGCTACCTGCGTCGCTGAAACAAAAACGGCGCTCCGGAGGAGCGCCGCGGGATGTGCCGGGGAAGGCCGATTTACTTGATGGTGGCCTTGTTGCGCAGGTCCTGCATGTGCTCGTCCACGCGCTTCTGTTCCAGGAACTCGCGAATCTGTGGCTTGAGCTCGGCCAGGGACGGCGGGGCGACATCACGCAGATCGTCCAGCTTGATGACGTGATAGCCGAAGTCGCTCTTGACCGGCGCCTTGCTGAACTCGCCTTTCTTGAGGGCTTTCAGCGCATCGCCGAACGGCTTGACGTACTGGTCGGCCGCACTCCAGCCAAGTTCGCCACCCTTTTCGCGCGAACCCGGATCCTTGGAGGCCTTGGCGAGCTTGGCGAAGTCCTCGCCGGCGCGCAGGCTGTCGATGATCTTCTGCGCTTCGGCTTCGGTCTCGACCAGGATGTGGCGCGGCTTGAACTCGGTGCCGCTCATCTGCGGCTTGATCTTCTCGTACTCGGCGCTGATCTGCTCGTCCGTGACCGGATTCTTCTTCAGGTAGTCCTGCAGGTAGGCGCGGATGATGATGGCCTGACGAGCCAGGGCGAGCTGGGTCTGGATTTCGGGAATCTTGTCGATGCCGCCGGCCTCTGCCGCCTGGCCCAGCACTTCGCGACGGATCAGTTCCTCGCGGATCGCTTCGCGCAGTTCCGGGCTGTCCGGCACGCCCTGCGAGCGCTGCTCGTTCATGATCACATCCATGCGGGCGGCAGAAATGGTCTTGCCGTTCACCGTGGCCACCGGATCGGCGGCGAACGCGGCCTGGCAGAGGAATGCAGTGGCAAACGCGACGGCAAGGCGGCGAGGGGTGAGTTTCATCGGGATTCCTTCAAGGGGTGGTTGGGTGATCGGCTTCATCGGCCGTGAGGGCCTTGATGGCCAGGGCGTGGATCGGCCCCTGCATCATGTCCCCCAATGCGGCGTAGATCATACGGTGACGCGCCAGCGTACCGTGGCCGCGGAAACAATCGGAAACCATGCGCAGCCGGAAATGCCCGCCACCACTGCGCGCGCCGGCGTGGCCGGCATGCAGGTGGCTTTCGTCCTCGATGTCGAGGCTGATCGGCGCCAGGCTGGCGAGTCGTTCGCGGATCTGGTCAATGCGGTTCAAGGCAGGACTTTCTTGTAGGGGCGTACCGAAGTGCGGGCAAACACGCCGGCGGCCACATAGGGGTCGGCAGCCAGCCAGGCTTCTGCGTCGCCGAGCGAGGGAAACTCGGCAATCACCAGGCTGCCGCTGAAGCCGGCCGGACCCGGGTCGGGTGAATCGATGGCCGGCATCGGGCCCGCCACGAAGAGGCGGCCTTCGTCACGCAGCGCCTCAAGGCGTGCGAGGTGAGCGGGACGGGCCGCCATGCGGGCCGACAGCGATTCGGGGGCGTCTTCGCCGATGAGTACGTAAAGCATGTGTGATCCTGTTGTCGGGGCGCTGCCCGGGCAAACGCGCAAGGCGCCGATTGTAACCGATCAGGGCTGAGCGGACGGGCCGTCCGGCCGGTTGCGCATGTGATCGGCAATGCCCGCAAAGGCCTTGTCCAGTTGGCCGCGCAGCGCTTCGTCGGCAACCGTATCGTTCAATGCACGGCGCATGCACAGCATCCACGCTGCTGCGTCCGGTGATGCGATGCTGAAGGGCATGTGACGGGCGCGCAGGAAGGGGTGGCCGAAGCGTTCGATGTAGAGATTCGGACCGCCCAGCCAGCCGGACAGGAACATGAAGAGTTTTTCGGTGGATTCCGCCAGATCGGCCGGGTGCATGGCGCGAATGGTCTGCGCTTCGGGCAGGGTGTCCATATAACGGTAGAAACGGGTCGTCAGCGCGCGCAGCGCCGGCTCGCCGCCGAGGGCTTCGTAGGGTGTGCTCAAACGGTGCTCCGCAAGGGGTGGTTCAGACCATCTGGGTGGGCGGGTCGGTCAGCATCTTATCGCGCTTGCGCCGCTCAGAGCCCTTCAACGGCAGCACCAGCACGGCCCGCAGGCCCCCGCCGTCGCGCGGCAGCAGGTCGAGACGGCCGTCGTGGGAGCGCATGACGCGATCGATGATGGCAAGTCCCAGCCCGGCGCCCTTGGTGTCGGAGCGCGCGGCTTCCAGGCGCGTGAAGGGGCGGCGCAGGCGCTCGACCTCCTGTGGGGGAATGCCGGGACCGCGGTCGGCAACCTCGATGCAGGCGAAGCTGGATTCACGCCAGACACGCAGGTCGATCGGGCTGTTCTCAGCATACCGCAAGGCGTTGTCGATGAGGTTGGAGACCGCGCGACGCAGCGGCAGCACGCGCGCCGGCGCGCGCAGCACGCCGGGAGAGTCGAAGTGGATGGTCACGCCGCGCTGTCGGTGCGGCTCGATCAGGCTCTCGATCATGGCGCTAAGATCGATGGTTTCCATCGGTGTGGAGGGCTCGCCTCGTCCGAAGTCGAGGAACTGGCCGATGATGCGGTCCATTTCCTCGATGTCCGAGATCATCGGCGCTACATCCTCGTCCGGTGCACCGGTCATCTCGATGCCCAGTCGCAGGCGCGCCAGCGGCGTGCGCAGATCGTGCGAAACCCCGGCAAGGATCAGCGCGCGTTCGGCCTCGTTGCGCGCGAGGTCGCCGGTCATCTGGTTGAAGGCGCGTGTGACGATGGCGATTTCCTGCGGGCCGTCCTCGGCCAGTGCTGGCGGCTTGCGTCCGCTGCCCACCATCTGCGCAGCGCGTGCGAGGCTGCGCAAGGGGGTCGAGATGCGCGACACGATCAGGAAGGCCCCGAGCAGGGCCACGGAAAAGGCCGCAACCACCCACACCAGCCAGTCCTGGTTGTCGGTGTCTTCGAGACGCTCGGCCGGCAGGCGCACCCAGAAGTCGTCGATGTCGTCGGGATCGAGACGGAAGCTGATCCAGAACCCGTCCAGCGTTTTCCAGCGCACGGCCAGACGTGTGTGGTCTCCCAGTTGCCGCCGGATTTCATCGGTCAGCAGCCGCATCGGGCGGGTGTCCGGCAAGGGCACGATCTCGTCGCTGGCCTCGGCCGGGTAGATGCGGATGCCTTCCAGCGCAGCCAGGTCGATGAGCAGCTCTGTGCGGCGCGAGGCTTCGGCGTTGATGAGCGCCGTGCGCGTGAGATTGACGACGCTGGCGCCGAGCTGGGCGAGATCGCGGGCGCGTGACGGCTCGTGGAAATGGCGGAAGATCGCCGACCACACGGCCAGCGACAGGATCAGCACCAGCGTGATGAGCAGGAAGGTCTGCCACAGCAGGGAGCGGGGCAGCAGCGATGTCCCCGCCGCGCCCCGGATGCCTGTCGTGTCCTGCGGTTCCGCCGCGGGGGCGGTGTCAGGCTTCTTCGGCTTCACCGCTGCGGTTGTCCTCGGGCACGAAGACGTAGCCGAAACCCCATACCGTCTGCAGGTAGCGCGGCTTCGAAGGGTCTTCTTCCACGAGCTTGCGCAGGCGGCTGATCTGTACGTCGATGGCGCGGTCGAATACACCGTACTCGCGTCCGCGCGCCAGTTCCATGAGCTTGTCGCGCGACAGCGGTTGTCGCGGATGCTGCAGTAGCACCTTGAGCAGGGAGAACTCGCCGGTGGTCAGCGTGACGTCTTCCCCGTCGCGGGTGAGCGAACGCGTGCCGAGGTTCACGACGATGTTGCCGAAGCGCACGATCTCGTCGTCGAGGGTGGGTGCGCCGGGCAGGGTGGTGGGCTGGCGCCGCAACACGGCGTGCACGCGGGCCACCAGCTCGCGCGGATTGAATGGTTTGGGCAGGTAGTCGTCAGCGCCCATCTCCAGGCCGATGATGCGGTCGACCTCGTCGCCCTTGGCCGTCAGCATGACGATGGGCACGGTGTTCTCGGCCGCACGCAGGCGGCGGCAGATGGTCAGACCGTCCTCGCCGGGCAGCATCAGGTCGAGTACGATCAGGTCGTAGTGTTCGCGGTGCAGGGCACGATCCATGGCCGGGGCATCGCCGACGCCCTTGACCGAAAAACCCTGCTCCATGAGGTAACGGGAAAGCAGTTCGCGCAAGCGGGCGTCGTCGTCGACGATGAGAACCTTGTAGCGAGTTTTTCCGTTCATGTTCCGATCCGGTCTATGGTGGGGTGCCGCAATGGTAGCGGCATCCGGGGGTTTCACGGGAGTTCGTGCCCGTAACGCTTCGTAAGTCGTGATCGGGCGGGCAATACGCGCTTACAATGCGCAACTCGATGTCATGAGCGAAGTGCTGCGCTATACGGCGAATCGCGGTATGTTGCACCCAGAAATGCGCAAGACGAGAGTAAACCCCATCATGCAGAATGTCAGCCCGTCCCGTTCGTCTGGTTCGCGGTTCGTGCGTTCCCTGCAAGGTTTGGTCTGTGTGGCCGGCATCGCCGTCTCCCTTGGCGTGTCTGCCGCAGGGAATTACCAGACGCTGTCCCAACCTGCTGCCGTTGCGGCCAATGGTCGTCCGGTGGAGGCTGCCGGCGTCGAACGTGCCTCTGCCAGCGACAAGCGCCTGAGTCTGAAACGGGCGCTGGCCGATGGTCGTCCGCCGTCCGGTGCCGAAGAGCGCAGGCAGCTGTCGCATGAAGAGCGCCGGGCGCTGCTGCAGGATCTGCGCGACGTTACCCGTGACCTCAATGAAGGCGGCTATTCCGGCCGCTGAGCGGAGCAGCCGGTCGGACCCACGGCTGCGTTCGGAGTCGCTACATGGCGGTAGAATCGACCGCCATGAAAATTCTCGCAATCGAAACCTCCTGCGAACAGGCCTCCGTCTCCCTGCTGCTTGACGGCGCAATTCTCAGCCGGGAATTGCAGGGGCACGCAAATCATTCCGAACGTCTTCTGCCAACCGTCAGCGAGTTGCTGGCCGAGGGCGGCGTAGCCGTTAACGCGCTTGATGCATTGGCCTTTGGCGCCGGGCCGGGGGCATTCACCGGGCTGCGACTGGCCTGCGGCGTGGCGCAGGGCCTGGCCATGGGTGCGGGCGTTGGCGTGCTGCCGGTATCCACACTGGCAGCGCTTGCGTTGCAGGCAAATCACCCGACCGTGCTGACCCTGACGGATGCCCGTATGGGCGAAATCTATGCCGCGGGCTATCGCCTTGAGGGAGGCGAGCCGCGAGAGGTGATTGCGCCCTGCTGCGTACTGCCCGAAGCGTTTTCGATCGCAGGTGAATGGCATGTCGTGGGTTCGGCCCTGCAGGCCTATCCGCAACTCATGCCGGAAGGGGCGGCTGGCGTGCTCGGCCGTGTTCCGACGATGGTTCCGCGGGCGCGAGAGATTGCCGCGCTGGCGGCAGTCTCCGCCGCGAGAGGGGAGTGTGTGCCGCCCGAAAAGGCTGCGCCGCTGTATGTGCGCAACAAGGTGGCGCTGACCACGGCCGAGCGCATGGCGCGCGGGGGCAGGGCTTGAACGCGGCACTGAGCTTCGATCCGATGGTCGAGGACGATCTCGACTGGGTGGTCGCGCATGAGCGCGAACTGCACGCCTTCCCGTGGTCGCACGGCAACTTTGCGGATTCCCTGGGGGCGGGCTATCTGGCCAACGTGTTGCGCCTCGGCGAAGAACGGGTGGCCTATGCGGTCATGATGATGGTCATGGATGAAGCCCATCTGCTGAACCTGAGCGTCATCCGCAGCCGGCAGGGGGCTGGTCTGGGGCGCGTCATGCTGGAAATGCTGTTTGAGCTTGCGCTCCGGCAGGGTGCAAGCCAGCTTTTCCTGGAGGTTCGTCCCTCGAATACGGTGGCGCTGGCGCTGTATCGGAGTTGTGGCTGTGAGCCGGTCGGGAGGCGCAAGCGCTACTATCCTGCGACGGACGGCGGGCGTGAGGATGCGATTCTGATGCGGAGACCATTGTGAGCGGTCGGCGGGAATCAATGCTGCGGGAGATGGGCCTCGGCCCGATCTGGCGGTTGCGCGGCACCGAGGTTGCACCGGACGAGGTGGCGGCTGAGGCCCTGTCAACGCCTCCGGCGCAAGAGTCGAGACCACGGAGCACGGCACGGATCGCTGCTGGAGCACCGCAGCCGACGGTCATGCAGGCCGGGCTGACTGATCCCCCTGACAACGGCAGCGCACGCGCGGCCCGTATCGCGCAACTGGAATGGGATGCGCTGCAGCCGGACATCGAGCAGTGTCGTGCCTGCGGGTTGTGCGAGGTGCGTCAGCGCGTGGTTCCCGGCATGGGGGATCGTGCCGCACAGGTGATGTTCGTGGGGGAGGGGCCGGGGGCCGAGGAAGATCGCCAGGGCCTGCCCTTCGTCGGTGCTGCCGGCAAGTTGCTGGATGCGATGCTGGCGGCGATCGGACTTTCACGGGATGCCGGCGTATACATCGCCAATACCGTGAAATGCCGTCCGCCGCGTAATCGGACCCCCGAAGCGGCGGAGATGGCGGCCTGCCGCCCCTATCTCGAGCGGCAGATCGAGCTGGTCCGTCCGCGGCTTCTGGTGGCGCTGGGCCGACCTGCCGCCCAGGTGCTGCTGGGAGATGCCGAAGTACGTATCAATGCGGCGCGTGGCAAGTTGTTCCGGCACGGTGAGACACCCGTATTGGTAAGCTATCATCCTGCTTATCTGCTGCGGAATCCGGCCGACAAGGCCAAGGTGTGGGAAGATCTGTGTGCGCTCCGGCGCCATCTCGAAGCGGGTTCGAACCAGCCCTGATATGTCCGCCCGACTTGATGCTTGTCGGGGCAATCATTTGTGATTATCATGCGCCCATAAGAATGTTTTATGGGTAAATCGTGGCTGATCGCAGACTTCAAGTATTCGCCGCTGTCGCCAAGCACGGCTCCTTCACCCGCGCGGCAGAGCACCTGTTCATGACCCAGCCCGCGGTCACCTTCCAGATCAAGCAACTCGAAGAGCACTTCAACACCCGGCTGCTCGAGCGCGGTCACGGCAAGGTGTCGCTGACCCCTGCAGGGGAAATCGTGCAGTCGTTTGCAGAGCGCATTCTCGATCTCAGCGAGGAGATGGAACTGCGCGTTGCCGAATTGACGGATGAGCTCTCCGGCCCGTTGAACATCGGTACCAGCATGACCATCGCCGGCTACTGGCTGCCGGCGATCATCGATGAATTCAAACAGAAGTTCCCGCGTGTGATTCCGCGTGTCGTGGTCGGCAATTCCTTGCTGACGGAAGAGCGCGTCGCCGAGCGCGAACTTGACCTCGGCTTTGTCGAGATTGCTGCGGATGATCCCAACATCCAGCGTCTCACCGCTGCGCGCGACGAGATCATGGTGATCTGCCGACCGGATCACCCGATTGCGCAGCTCAGGATCGCCAAGGCGAGTGACCTGGCCAGCTATCCCCTGATCAACCGCGACACCGGGAACTCGGTGCGCGAGCTGACCGAGAACTTCTTCACCAACGGCGGCGTGGATGTTTCGCGTCTTGAAGTCTGCGCAGAGCTGGGCAGTCTCGCCAGCGTCAAGCAGCTGGTCGTGCGCGGGCTCGGTTACGCCTTCGCCTCCAATGCCGCCATCCAGCGCGAACTCAAGGAAGGCTCACTGGCTGCCGTGCACCTTGAACCGCGGCTGTATAACTCGCTGGAAGTCATCATGCCCAAGGACAAGTTCTGCTCCCGGCTGATCCGCACTTTCGCCGATCACGCCGTCGAAGTGCTGACTCGCAGAGCTACCGAAATCGCGCGGGAACAGAACTGATGGCGCGCTCCCGCGCAGTCTTTGTCTGCAGCGAATGCGGCGGACAGTCCCCGCAATGGCAGGGTCAGTGCCCGCATTGCAAGGCCTGGAACACCCTGTCGGAAACTTTGGCAGAGCAGGGCGGCAACAGCGGAGCAGGGCGCTTTGCCGCACTGGCCGGCACAGTCGGCGAGTTGAAGCCGCTGTCCGCGCTCGAAGCGCGTGAGGAGCCGCGTGTCGGCACCGGTATCGCCGAATTTGATCGCGTGCTCGGCGGCGGGCTAGTGGCCGGCGGAGTGGTGCTCATCGGCGGGGATCCCGGCATCGGCAAATCCACCTTGTTGCTGCAGGCGCTCAGCGGAATTGCTGCAGAGCATCCGTCGATCTACGTGAGCGGTGAAGAGTCCGGAGAGCAGGTAGCGCTGCGTGCAAAGCGTCTGCAGCTCGAAACCGCCGGGCTGCGGCTGCTGCCCGAAATCAAACTGGAGCGGATCCTGGCCGTGCTTGCGGCAGAGCGGCCGCGTATCGCGGTCATCGATTCCATCCAGACGCTGTATTCCGAAACCCTGCAGTCCGCGCCGGGTTCGGTTGCCCAGGTACGCGAATGTGCGGCTCAGCTCACGCGCTTTGCCAAGACCTCGGGCATCAGTCTCGTCATCGTCGGCCACGTCACCAAGGACGGCGCGCTGGCCGGACCGCGCGTGCTCGAACACATCGTGGACACGGTTCTGTACTTCGAGGGCGACACCCATTCCAGTTTCCGCCTGGTGCGGGCCATCAAGAACCGTTTCGGCGCAGTGAACGAACTGGGTGTGTTTGCCATGACTGATCGCGGCCTGCGCGAGGTCAGCAATCCCTCGGCCATCTTCCTGTCGCAGCATGAACGGCAGGTGCCTGGGAGCTGCGTACTGGTCACGCAGGAAGGCACGCGCCCGCTGCTGGTTGAAATCCAGGCGCTGGTCGACAATGCCCATAGTCCGAACCCCAGGCGCCTCAGCGTAGGTCTGGAGCAGAACCGGCTCGCGATGTTGCTGGCGGTGCTGCATCGCCACGCAGGCATCGTATGCTTTGACCAGGATGTGTTCGTGAATGCGGTTGGCGGCGTCAGGATCGCAGAGCCGGCTGCAGATCTTGCCGTGCTTTTGTCAATCGTTTCATCATTGAAAAGCAAGGCCTTACCGCGTGAACTTGCAGTGTTTGGTGAAGTCGGTCTGGCCGGAGAAATCCGTCCCGCGCCGCGGGGCCAGGAGCGCTTGCGTGAAGCTGCGAAGCTCGGCTTCAAGACTGCGATCGTCCCCCGCGCGAATGCACCCAAGCAGGCGCAAGGAGATATCCGCGTGATTGCGGTGGAGCGTATTGACGAAGCCATTGAGCGCGTTCGAGAACTAGAAATTTAAATTAAACAGTTAAATAGAGTTGATTTTTAATGTCGAACCTATGGCTGTTCGGTTTCCATTAGTGAAGTTGGTGGTTAAGGGCAGTCCTCGCCCCTCGTTGGTTTTGACTCGCCTCGTTTTACTGCCGCTGCCTACTTCTTGCTTCCGCTCCGCCAGTGGTCGGTAAACTCGGCCGGGGAGATTCAATTTGACCTGCATGCCTTTTTCAGCCTGCTTCAGAAAATTCAGAATTTGCTCTTCCGTCAAACGCTTCTTCACTGCCGTCTGCGCCTCCGATAACTGGCTCTACTGCATTTAGCTTGGTGCTGTAGTTTGAGGTCAACAGCGCTTCCTCGTGGGTTTCTCCCCTTGAGCCACCGGGAAGGCTGGTCTATGCCTTTAGTACGACTCAGGGCCGAAGGAGGCCAGCATGCCAATCCAAGCAGCGGTCCATTTACCTGGAGTTCAGGCCCGTTCCGGGCTAGAATCGCGCCGACGTCAGGAGGCCCGGTCATTGCAGATCGGTGATCGAGCCCCGGATTTCGCGCTGCCCGATGCCGACATGGAAGTCTTCGATCTCGAAGCCATGCGCGGCAAACGCAATGTGGTGCTGTACTTTTATCCGCGCGACAACACGCCGGGCTGTACCCGTCAGGCAGTCGATTTCAGCGATCACGTGGATGATTTCGAGCGCTTCGATTGCAGTGTGGTCGGCGTCAGTCCGGACGATTGCCTGACGCACGCCGAGTTCCGCGACCTGCACGGTCTGTCGGTACGCCTGCTGTCCGACGAGGATGTCGAGATCTGCAGACGCTACGGTGTATGGGAGTCGCGCACGGCCGACGGCACGGTCCGTCCCGGTGTGACACGGACAAGCTTCATCATCGACAAGCAGGGCGTCATCCGCCACATCTTCCGCAATGTCGCACCCGGCGGACATGTCGCCGAAGTCCTGCAAACCCTCAGCAAACTCTGAACGGAAGCCGCACATGCAAATCATCAAGAACACCGTCGTCACGCTGGACTACAAGGTCACCGACAGCGACGGCAACCTCATCGACGACGGCAAGAACCCGCTGGTGTATCTGCATGGCGGTTACGACGGCATCTTCCCGATCATCGAGGAAGCCCTGCACGGCAAGAGCATCGGCGAGAGCTTCACGCTCAAGCTGCAGCCGGAAGATGCCTTCGGCGACTACGACGAAGAACTGGTCATGATTGAGGACGTCGAGCAGTTCCCCGAGAACATCGAAGTGGGCATGGCCTTCGAGCGCGTTGGTGACGACGGCGAGGAAGACATGGTCTACCGCATCACCGACATCCAGGACGGCAAGGTCGTGGTGGACGGTAACCACCCGCTGGCCGGCATGTCGCTGGTGTTCGACGGCAAGATTGCCGACGTGCGCAAGGCCACGGCCGAAGAGTTGTCGCACGGTCACGTGCATGGCCCCGGCGGTCATCACCACTGATCCGCAAGCATCCAGTCATACCGAAAAGGCCGCGCAAGCGGCCTTTTTTATTGCCTTGAAGCCGCATTGCCATGCGCTGCCCGTGGTTTTTGTCACGCATTGTGGCGGGTGGCCAGGTCGCCGCAGACTGCTATGGCACAATTCGCGGCCGATCGGGCAAACCACCGCATGGACACAGTGACTGCATGAAGGTATTGGTCGTAGAAGACACCGTCACCAGCGCAACACTGATCTGCCAGATGCTCGGCAAGATGGGGCTTTCCACCGTTCATGCACGCAACGGTGAAGAAGGCATCAAGGCCTTCCTGCGCGAGAAACCCGATCTCGTCCTGCTCGACGTGATCATGCCGGACCTCGACGGCTTCGATGTCGCACGCCGCATCCGTCAGGGCGAGCAGGGCGTCGAATGGACGCCGATCATCTTCCTGTCCGCCCGCGCCAATGACGAGGACCTTGCTCACGGCATCGCTGCCGGTGGCGACGATTACCTGATCAAGCCGGTTTCCGAGATCGTGCTGCGCGCCAAGGTCGACGCCATGCGGCGGATTGCCACCATGCGCACGACGCTGGTGGACCTCACCCGCAAGCTCGACGAGGCCAACCGCGAACTGGAACGCCTGAATGCCATCGACGGCCTCACCGGCGTGGCCAACCGGCGCCGCTTTGACGAGGCCCTGCACAACGAATGGCGCCGCGCCGCCCGCGGCAGTCACCCGCTGTCATTGCTGTTGATCGACGTGGATGAGTTCAAGGCCTTCAACGACGGCAACGGCCACCTTGCCGGCGACGAGTGCCTGCGCGATCTGGCGCGTCTGCTGGAGGCCTCGCTGAAGCGGCCGTCCGATCTGGTGGCGCGTTACGGTGGCGAGGAATTCGCCGTGATCCTGCCGGAAACCGATGCGCTCGGCGCGCGCCAAGTGGCCGACTCGCTGCTCGCCGCCGTCCGTGAAGCCGCCATTCCCCATGGCTATTCGCCGGTATCGCCGTTTCTCACCATCAGCCTCGGCATCGCCACGGCGGTGCCCGAGCGCGGAGACGAGGGCGGCCACGAAATGCTCATCACGGTTGCCGACGAAGCCCTGTACAAGGCCAAGCACGCCGGCCGGGACCGTGTCGTGCAGGCCGACTGAGCCGGCTCAGAAACTGTCCTTCCACGCCCGCAGGCGGGTGAAGCAGTCCTCGCCATCACGCGGTGGCCGGCCGTCATGCGCAGCCACGCCGGCCCGCACCTCGACGCACTCGGTACGCAGAAACGGATTGATGGCGCACTCGCGCGCGATGGTGCTCGGCAGCGTCGGCAGCCCCTTGTCACGCAGTGCCTGACAACGCTCCAGCCAGGCATCGCGCTCTGCGTTCGACGGCTCGGCTGCACGCGCAAACCGCAAGTTCGACAGCGTGTATTCGTGCGTGCAATACACCCGCGTATCCCCCGGCAGGCCCTTGAGGCGTTCGAGCGAGCGGTATAGTTGCTGTGCCGTGCCGCCGAGCAGGCGGCCACAGCCGGCCGAAAACAGCGTGTCGCCGGGGAACAGCATGCCGTGGCCAAGAAAGGCGATGTGGGTTGCCGTGTGGCCGGGCACTTCGAGCACCTCGAAGCCCAGTCCGAGCGAGGGCAGGGTGATGCGGTCGCCTTCCGACACGCCCTGCGTGACACCGCGGATGTCGTGTGCGGCAGGGCCATACACCGGGATGTCGCGTTGCGTCGTGAGTGCCGCGATGCCGCCGGTGTGATCGGTGTGGTGATGAGTGATCAGAATTGCGGTAAGGTCGATGCCGTTCTCGCCCAGCCAGTCCTCGACCACCTGCGCGTCGCCCGGGTCGACCACCACGGCCAGATTGCCGCGGCGCAGCGCCCAGATGTAGTTGTCGTTGAAGGCCGGAAGCGGGAGCACGGCAAGGTCGCCGTTGCCAGAAGCAGGAAAATTCATGTCGCCCAATGCAAGTCTGTCGGAATGGTTCGCAAGTCCCCAGGGCGGATACGTGCTCGCGCGGGAGCAGGAATGCATCGACGCCGTGGTTGCGGATGTGTTCGGTTATAACGCATTGCAGGTGGGCCTGCCAACGTATGACCTGCTGCGCGCCAACCGCATCACTCACCACCTGGCCTGCGACCGCGACGGCGCGGCGGGGGTGCTTGCCGAGCCGTCCGAACTGCCGTTTTCCACGGCCAGCCTCGATCTGGTGGTGCTGCCGCATGTGCTGGAGTTTGCCCGTCAGCCGCACCACATCCTGCGCGAGATCGAGCGCGTACTGGTGCCGGAAGGCAGCATCGTGATCGTCGGCTTCAACCCTTTCAGCCTGTTCGGCGCGCGCCGCCTGTGCTCGCGCGGGCGGGGGCAGCTGCCGTGGCGCGGGCATTACTTTTCGGTTCCGCGCCTGCGTGACTGGCTTACACTGCTCGGCTTCGAAATCGAGGACACCCGCTTCGGCTGCCATGCGCCGCCCGCGCATTCGGCCAAATGGCAGGAGCGCTGGCAGTTCATGGAGCGCGCCGGCAAGCGCTGGTGGCCGGTGTGTGGCGGGTTCTTCGTGATCCACGCGATCAAGCGCGTGCAGGGCATGCGCCTGATCACGCCCAAATGGCGCAGCAAGGCTGCAAACGCCAAGAGCCTGGCGCCGATTGCACGGGGCCGGCCGGTTGCACACAAGCACAGGACATGACAGCAAAGGCATGACGGACAAGGTCGACATCTACACGGACGGCGCCTGCAGCGGCAATCCGGGGCCCGGCGGCTGGGGCGCGATTCTGCGCACCGGCCCGCACGAGAAGGAAATCTGGGGCGGCGAAGCCCACACCACCAACAACCGCATGGAACTGCTGGCCGTGATCCGCGCGCTGGAGCTGCTCAAGCGTCCGGTGTCGGCTCGTGTGCACACCGACAGCCAGTACGTGCAGAAGGGCATCTCCGAGTGGATTCACGGCTGGAAAGCACGGGGCTGGAAGACCGCATCAAAGGAGCCGGTGAAGAACGCCGACCTGTGGCAGCAACTGGACCGCGCAGCCAGCGCGCACGAGATCCAGTGGATCTGGGTGAAAGGACATGCCGGCCACGTCGAGAACGAGCGTGCCGACGCGCTGGCACGCCGCGGCGTGGATTCCGTGCGCGGCAACTGACGGAGGGATGGCGATGAGACAGGTTCTGCTCGATACCGAAACCACCGGTCTGGACTGGCGCAACGGCCACCGCGTGATCGAGATCGGCTGCGTCGAGATGATCAACCGCAGCCTCACCGGCCGGCACTATCACGTGTATCTGAACCCGGAACGCGAGATCGACGCCGAAGCCGAGGCGGTGCATGGCATCAGCCTCGACTTCCTCGCCGACAAGCCGAAGTTCGCCGACATTGCCGACGAGTTCGAAGAATTTGTGCGCGGGTCGGAACTGGTGATTCACAACGCACCGTTCGACGTCGGCTTCCTCGATCACGAACTGTCTCGTCTGGGCCGGCAGAAGCTGGCTGCCATCTGCGCCGGAGTGGTGGACACGCTGCGCATGGCGAAGGAGCAGAACCCGGGCAAGAAGGCCTCGCTCGACGCGCTGTGCGACCGCTACGAGATCGACAACGGTCACCGCACGCTGCACGGCGCGCTGCTGGATGCGGAAATCCTGGCCGAGGTCTATCTGGCCATGACGCGGGGCCAGGAGAGCCTGATCATCGGACTGGACGATTCCGCTCCAGCGCACACGACGGACACCGGCGCGGTCTTGGCCGAACGCCCTCCGCTGAAGGTGATTCGCGCCCAGGGCAGCGAAATCGAAGCGCACCAGCGCGTGCTGGCCGAGGTCAGCAAGGCCTCCGGCGGACGCTGCCTGTGGGCTCCGGCCGAGGCCGACGCAAAGGCCTGATTAGAGCATCAGGATGCCGCCCGGCACCTGACCGGCCTGTTCCAGGCGCGAGATGGTGGGCAGGAGGTCGAGCCCCGTGCGGGTCTTGAGTGCTCGGGCACGCTCGCGCATGTCCGTCAGCGGCAGTTCGATGGCTTCCCCGACGGCCGCAAACACGATGACGTTGCCGCTGTCGCAGGACGGAAAGGCCAGCACGCGGTCACCGAAAGCCTCACAGATGCGCGCCAGGCTGGCATCGAATCCACGCGCACTGCCGAACAGGTTGACCGCCATCAGGCCGCGCGAACTCAGGCGCGAACGCACCGCCGCATAGAAGCTCGACGTATCCAGCGCGCCGCTGCGCGCCTTGGCGTCGTAGCCATCGACCAGGATGTAGTCGAAGGCTCGCTCGCCACGCTGGATGTAGTCCGCGCCGTCAGCGATTTCCACCGTCAACCGCAAATCGGGCTCGGGCAGTTCGAAGAAGTGACGTGCGGCTGCCACCACGCGCGGCTCGATCTCGACCACGTTGAGACGGGTCTGCGGGCAGTGGTGATAGATGAACTTGGTCATCGAGGCCGCGCCCAGGCCGATGGCCAGCGCGGTGCGCGGCCAGTCCTCGTCACGCAGCAGCAGGCCGGCCATCATCTCGCGGGTGTATTGCAGTTCCAGCGCGGTCGGGTCCTGCAGACGCATCGCGCCCTGCACCCAGTCCGAGCCGAAGTGCAGGTAGCGCACGCCGGCCTCTTCGCTCACGTCGATATGCGTCGCCACGGTGTCAGAGCATGCGCTTGAGCAGGTACAGCCGTTCCAGCGCGTCGCGCGGGCTCAGGCTATCGGGGTCGATCTCGTCGAGCGCGGTCAGCGCCGGGTGGGAGAGGGCTTCGGGCTCGTCGTCGGGCAGGTCGGCGAACAGGTCGGACTGCGGACCGCCGCCGATCTCGCGGTTCTCCAGCGCGCGCAGGCGCTTGCGCGCCTCGCGGATCACCGGCGCCGGCACGCCGGCCAGCGCGGCCACCTCGATACCGTAACTCTGGCTCGCCGGGCCTTCCTCCACCGCATGCAGGAAGACGATGCGATGGCCGTGCTCGACCGCGTCCAGATGCACGTTCACGCATTCCGGAAACTCGGTGTTGAGGCGGGTCAGCTCGAAATAGTGCGTGGCAAACAGCGTCTGGCAACGGTTGTGCGCGAGCAGGTGACGCGCGATCGAGAAGGCCAGCGCCAGCCCGTCGAAGGTCGAGGTGCCGCGGCCGATCTCGTCCATTAGCACCAGGCTGTGTTCGGTCGCGCCGTGCAGGATGGCCGCGGCTTCGGTCATCTCGACCATGAAGGTCGAACGACCGGAAGCGAGGTCATCCGACGCGCCGATGCGCGTGAAGATGGCGTCCATCGGACCGATGCGCGCGGCGGCAGCCGGTACGAAGGCACCGACGTGCGCCAGCAGCGCAATCAGCGCCACCTGCCGCATGAAGGTGGATTTACCGCCCATGTTCGGGCCGGTGATCATCAGCATGCGTCGCGTGGCGCCGAGGCGGCAGTCGTTGGCGATGAAGTTCTCGACCTCACGCTCGACCACCGGGTGGCGCCCGCGCTCGATCTCCAGCCCCGGCTGATCGACGAAGAGCGGTCGGCTGTAGTTGTAGCGCAGCGCGATTTCGGCGAAGGCCGCGAGGCCGTCGAGCAGCGCAAGCGCGCGGGCGATGCGCTGCAGCGCCGGAATCTCGCCGGCCAGCGCTTCGAGCACCTCGTCGTAGAGCATCTTCTCGCGCGCCAGCGCACGGTCCTGTGCGGACAGCGCCTTGTCCTCGAAGGCCTTCAGCTCGGGCGTGATGTAGCGCTCGGCGTTCTTCAGCGTCTGGCGGCGGCGGTAGTCGTCTGGCACCTTGTCGGCTTGCGCGCGGCTGACCTCGATGTAGAAGCCATGCACACGGTTGTATTCGACCTTCAGCCCGGCAATGCCGCTGCGCTCGCGCTCGCGCGCCTCCAGCGCCATCAGGAACTCGCCGCAGTTGCTCTGGATGCCGCGCAATTCGTCCAGTTCGGCGTCAAAGCCCGGTGCGATCACACCGCCGTCACGCACCATGGCGGCCGGCTCGGCGTCGATGGCGCGGCTCAGCACCTCGAAGGCGCCATCCGGGCGGGCCAGATCACCACGAATGCCGGCCAGCAGTTCGGAATCGGCCTCGCCGATGGCTACCTGCAGCGCGGGCAGGGCGGCCAGCGCCTCGCGCAGCGCCGACAGGTCGCGCGGGCGCGCGCTGCGCAGGGCGACGCGGGCGGTGATGCGGTCGACGTCGGCGATGCCCTTGAGCGCGCTACGCACGTCGCCCAGACAGCGACCGTCGCCATCGCCGATCAGCGCGGCGACCGCGGCATGGCGGTGCGCGGCATGCGCGCGATCCCGCAGCGGATGGTGCAGGGCATGGCGCAGCCAGCGCGAGCCCATGCTGGTGGCGCAGCAGTCGAGCAGCGAGAGCAGGGTGGGGGAGGCCTCGCCACGCAGGGTTTCGGTGAGTTCAAGGTTGCGGCGCGTGGCGGCATCCAGTCGCAGATAGGCTGATTCACGCTCGATGTGCAGCGTGGTGACGTGCTCCAGCGTCTGACGCTGCGTGCCACGCGCGTACTCGAACAGGGCCGCGAGCGCGGCCAGCGAGATGTCCAGCTCTTCGGCGCCGAAGCCGGCCAGATCCTGTGTGCCGAAATGGCCGGTGAGCAGGCGCGCGCCATTGCCCGCATCGAACTGCCAGTCCGGCAAACGGCGCGGAGCAGGGTTGAGGGTGTTCAGAAAGGGCAGGCTGAGCCCGTCGGGAATCAGCACCTCGGCCGGACGCAGACGTTCGAACTGGCTCTGCAACTGCTCGGCCGGGCATTCCATCGCGCGCAGGTCGCCATTGGCGAGGTTCAGCCAGGCCAGGCCGAGCGTGCCGCGCTGCAGCGTCAGCGCCAGCAGCAGCGCATCGCGGCGGTCATCCAGCAGGGCGGCGTCGGTCAGCGTGCCGGGTGTGACGATGCGGCTCACCGCACGCTCCATCGGCCCCTTGGTGGCGCCGGGCTCGCCGACCTGTTCGGCGATCACCACCGATTCGCCCATCTTCACGAGCCGCGCCAGATACTGCTCGACGGCATGGAAGGGCACGCCGGCCATCCTGATCGGCGCGCCGCCGGACTGGCCGCGCGTGGTCAGCGTGATGTCGAGCAGCCGCGCGGCCTTTTCGGCATCGTCGAAGAAGAGCTCGTAGAAGTCCCCCATGCGATAGAACAGCATCAGGTCCGGGTACTGCGCCTT
>JAJLLM010000103.1:0-20439 GCA_033837965.1 Pseudazoarcus pumilus | reverse complement strand
GGCCTGCAGAGCAACGAGACGCTGGACCACTGGAAGGAACTCGCCGCCGCCCACGCCCTGCCCGAGCTCTACGGCGAATTCATCGACAAGCACTACGACCCGCTCTACAAGCGCTCGCAGAACCACAACTACGTGAATTTTTCCGACGGGCGCAAAGTCGCCACTGACGACCTCACTCCGGCCGGCATCGCTGCCGTGGCGCGGGAGATCGTAACGGGGTCGTGATCCATACGGCGCAATGCCCTGCGGTTATTGCGCCCTACCGAAGCTACCGAAGTGACGGAATAAGCGGCAAGGCGCTGGCGCTGCGCAGTGCGCAAATGCGCTGCACCATCGCCGGCTTGGGCAGCGCGACCTCGCCCTGCTCGAAGGCCAGCACCGTGAACTTCCCCGCCACACCTTGCAGCAGTTCATCCGCTTCCAGCAAAAAGGCCGGGTTGGAGGGCTTGCCGAAGCGTTCGTTGCCGCGCATGAAGGTCTCGTAGATCAGCACGCCACCGAGCGCGACGCAGGCCAGCAGCGCGTCGAAATGCGGCCGGTACAGGTAGTTGGTGACCACCACCGCGTCAAAGCTGCGGCCGGCCAACGGCCAGGCGGCCTGTTCCAGATCGACGACTTCCGCCGAAACGCCCGCCACACCCTGCAATTGTGCGATGGCCTCGGCGTCGCGATCCACCGCCGTGACCTCACAACCACGCGCCGCAAACAGGCGGGCATGACGCCCGCCGCCGCAGGCCAGATCCAGCACCCGCGCGCCGGCCGGCAGCAGCGGTGCAAAACGCGCCACCCAGGCCGATGGCGCGGCCAGCGTTGCGTGATCGGCGTTCACGCGATGCCGCCGATGCAGATGGACTTCATCTCCAGGTATTCCTCGATCCCCACGCGCGCGCCTTCACGCCCCACGCCGGATTGCTTGATGCCGCCGAAGGGGAAGACCTCGCTCGAGAACACACCGGTATTGACCGACACCATGCCGAAGTCCAGCGCCTCGGAGACGCGGAACACACGGCCGACATCGCGCGTGAAGAAGTAGGCCGCCAGCCCGTATTCGGTGTCGTTGGCCATGCGCACCACTTCCTCTTCCGTCTCGAAGCGGAACAGCGGCGCGACCGGGCCGAAGGTTTCCTCACGCGCGACGCGCATGGCCGGCGTCACGCCGGTCAGTACCGTGGGCTCGAAGAAACTGCCGCCCAGCGCATGACGCTTGCCACCGAGCACCGCCTTGGCACCCTTGGAAAGCGCGTCGGAAACGTGCGACTCGACCTTTTCCACCGCCGCATCGTCGATCAGCGGGCCGATGTGCACGGTGCCGGAGTTGCCGGCGCCGATCTTCAGCTTGGCCACCGCCTCGGCCAGCCGGCGCGCGAACTCGTCATACACCCCGGCCTGCACGTACAGCCGGTTGGCGCACACGCAGGTCTGCCCCGTGTTGCGGAACTTGGACGAAATCGCACCCTTCACGGCCAGATCGAGATCGGCGTCGTCGAAGACGATGAAGGGCGCGTTGCCACCAAGTTCCAGCGACAGCTTCTTGATGGTGGGCGCGCACTGCTGCATCAGCAGACGGCCGACCTCGGTGGAGCCGGTGAAGGACAGCTTGCGCACCGTCGGGCTGGCGGTGAGCACCCCGCCGATGGTGGCGGCATCGCCGGTAACGACGTTGAACACGCCTTTCGGAAAGCCGGCCTGCTCGGCCAGCTCGGCCAGCGCAAGCGCGGACAGCGGCGTCTGCTCGGCCGGCTTGACCACCACCGTGCAGCCGGCCGCCAGTGCGGGGGCGACCTTGCGCGTGATCATGGCCGACGGGAAATTCCACGGCGTGATGGCGGCGCACACGCCGACCGGCTGCTTGATCACCAGCAGGCGGCGGTCGGCCGCCGGCGTGGGGATGACGTCGCCTTCGATGCGGCGGGCTTCTTCGGCAAACCACTCGACGAAGGACGCGGCATAGCCGATCTCTCCCTTGGCCTCGAACAACGGCTTGCCCTGCTCGGCGGTCATGATGGCGGCCAGTTCGTCGGCATTCGCCATGATCAGGCGGAACCACTCGCGCAGCAGTTTAGCGCGCTCGGCGGCGAGCTTGCTGCGCCACGCAGGCAAGGCGGCATCGGCTGCGGCCACCGCGCGTTCGGTCTCGGCGGCGCCCAGGTCGGGCACACTGGCGATGACCGCGCGGCTGGCCGGATCACGTACGTCGAAGCGTTTGCCGCTGTCGGCGTCGATCCACTGGCCGTCGACGTAGGCCTGCTGGCGCAGCAACATGGATTGGGCGGGAGCGTTCATGGCAGTTCTTCCCTCAAGCGCGTTGCGAAAGTCGTCATTCTAGCGCCGCGGGGGTGGGTCGCCGGCGATGCCTCCGCTATCATGGGTCGCTGCATTGCATCATTGCCGCACATGAACGAAACCCACTACCTCGCCCCACTCTTCCAGCCCCGCTCGGTAGCCGTGATCGGTCCCTGCTTCGACGAGGCCTCGATCGCCAACATCGCGCTGCGCAACCTGCGTGAAGGACGCTTCCGCGGCCCGATCACGGTGGTCGCGCCGGACACCTCCAGCGCGCACGGCCTGTCCTGTGTGCGTTCGCTGGCCGAGGCGCGCGGGCCCATCGACCTGGCCGTCATCGGCACCCCCATCGAGGAAGTCCCCGACCTGCTGGCCGACTGTGCCGCCGTCGGCATTCGCGCAGCCATCCTGCCGGCCGGTTTCATCCACCCGCCCGAACAGCGCCGCGAAGCCGCCCGCAGTCTGCGCGAGGCAGCACGACGCCACGGCATCCGCCTGCTCGGCCCCAACGCGCTGGGCGTGATCCGGCCGGAAATCGGACTCAACGCCAGCATCGCGCACACCATGCCGCGCAACGGCTCCATCGGCTTGCTGTCGCAGTCGGGCGCGCTGGCCACGGCGGTGATGGACTGGGCCACGCCCAACGGCGTCGGCTTCTCTGCAGTCGCAACGGTGGGCGCCAGCCAGGACATCGACTTCGGCGACGTACTCGACTATCTCGTGGCAGACCCGCGTACCGAAAGCATCTTTCTCTACATCGAGCGCATTCGCGACCCGCGCCGCTTCATGACCGCCCTGCGCGCTGCCGCACGCATGAAGCCGGTGCTGTTGCTCAAGGCCGGCCGCAATCCGCAGGTCGCCGCCGCCATCCATGAGCTGGTCGGCACCTCGCCGGGCAGCGATGCCGCCTTCGATGCCGCCATCCGGCGCTGTGGCGTGGTGCGGCTGTACAACCTGAACCAGTTGTTTGCCGCCGCCGGCGCGCTGTTTGCGGATTTCCGGCCACGCGGCAACCGGCTCGCCATCGTCACCAACGGCGGTGGTCTGGGCTTCATGGCGGCCGACCGCGCGGCCGACCTGGGCATTCCGCTGTCGGATTTCGCCCCGCAGACGCGCGAGAAACTCACCGCCCTGCTGGGGGATCGCTGGAACGGCGGCAACCCCGTCGACCTGGGCCGCATCGCCGACGCCGACACCTATCGCGACGCACTACGCGCGGTGCTCGACGGCCCGCATGTGGACGGCGTGCTGGTGCTGCTGTCGCCGCAGGCCACCACCCGCCCCACCCACGTTGCCCGCGCCGTGGCCGACATCGGTCGCGATGCCGGCAAGCCGCTGGTGACCTGCTGTGTCGGCGAGCAGCACGTAACCGAGAGCCGCGACGTCTTCCACAAGGCCGGCATCCCGACTTTCCGCACACCGGAACCGGCGGTCGAGCTGTTCAGCCACATCTCGGCCTACTACCGCAACCAGAAGCTGCTGATGCAGGTGCCGGGCCCGCTGTCGCATCTCGATGCGCCCGACATCGACTCCGCACGGCGCGTCATCCTTGCCGCGTTGGGCGAGGCGCGCTCGGTGCTGACGGAGACCGAGTCCAAGACCTGTCTGGCCGCCTTCGGCATTCCGGTGGCACCGACCCGCGTCGCCACCAGCGAGGAGGAAGCGCTGGAACTGGCGCAGGCCATCGGCCTGCCGGTGGCGATGAAGATCGATTCGCCCGACCTGCCTTCGAAAACCGATGCCGGCGGCGTGCGCCTCGGCGTAGCCAGCCTGGATGCGGTGCGCAATGCCTGGCGCGGCATCATGGAGGCGGTCGCCGGCAACAACCCGGAAGCACGCCTCAACGGCGTCGCCATCGAACCCATGGTGGTGCGCAGTAATGGCCGCGAACTGGCGGTGACGTCGCGCACCGACGCAGTCTTCGGCCCGCTCATCGGGCTGGGCGCCGGCGGCCGTCGCGCCGGAGGCGCACGCGCTCATGCCCTGCCGCCGCTCAACGACTTCCTCGCGCGCGACCTGATGCAGTCGGCGCCGGTCGCGCCGCTGCTCGACGCCTCGGCCGTGCGCCCGGCGGCCAACCACGACGCGCTCGAAGACGTGCTGCTGCGAGTGAGCGAGATGGTGTGCGAACTGCCCGAGATCCTCGCGCTGGAAATCGACCCGCTGCTGGTCGACGAATCCGGCGCGGTCGCGCTCGATGCGCGCATCGTCATCTCGCCCGCCCCGCCGTCCGAAGGCCGCTACGAGCACATGGCGATCCACCCCTATCCGTCGCACCTGATGACGGAGTGGGTGCTGCCTGACGGCACGCAGGTGACGCTGCGCCCGATCCGCCCGGAAGACGCCGCGCTCACCACCACTTTCGTGCGCGGCCTGTCGTCCGAGACGCGCTACCAGCGCTTCATGAACACCGTGCGCGAGCTGTCGCCGGCGATGGTCATCCGCCTCACGCAGATCGACTACGACCGCGAGATGGCCTTTGTCGCCACCACGGTCGAAGACGGCCGCGAAACGCAGATCGGCGTATGCCGCTACGCCGCCAACCCGGATCGCGAATCCTGCGAATTCGCCGTGGTCGTGGCCGACGCCTGGCAGCACCGTGGCGTGGCCCGGCGCCTCATGGACCTGCTCATCGACACCGCCCGCAAGCGCGGCTTCGTGCGCATGGACGGGGTGTTCCTGGCCAGCAACGAACGCATGCTGCATTTCGTCGAGAAGCTCGGCTTCGAGTTGCACCCCGACCCCGAAGACCCGTCGATCCGCCAAGGCAGCCTGGATTTGCGCAGCAGCCGCTAGGTCGCGATGTATCATGCGCGCCCTGCGTGCCAACCCCCGGAAACACTCAACATGCCGTTCAGCATCCAGCAGACCGAATTCAAGGGCCAACCCGTCATTACCGTGTTGTCGGGCGATGGCGCTCGCGCGGTAGTGTCGCCCTTCGGCGGCCAGGTGCTCTCGTGGGCGCCGGCCAACGGGCTCGACCAGCTCTACCTCTCCGATCAGGCCATCTACGACGGCAAGACGTCCATCCGCGGCGGCGTACCGGTGTGTTTCCCGCAGTTTTCGCAACTCGGCAAGCTGCCGCAGCACGGCTTCGCGCGGGACGCGGTATGGACGCTGCGCGAGCAGCGCGGCGGTGACGACTTCGCCATCATCACGCTGGGCCTGACGGAGGACGACCGCAGTTGGGCGATGTGGCCCAACGCCTTCGACGCCGAACTGACCGTGGCCATCGGCGGCGAACGCATCGACATCGAGTTCGAGGTGGAGAACACCGGCCACGCGCCGTTTGCCTTCACCGCCGCGCTGCACACCTACCTGGCCGTACGCGAGGTCGAGAATGTGCGCCTCGAAGGCCTCCACGGCTACGACTACCGTGACGCCACCGACGACAACCGCATCAAGCACGACAGCGGCGACGTGGTGGTGGTCGAGGACGAAGTGAACCGCGTTTATCACGACGTCGACCGTGCCCTGCTGCTGCGCGACGGCAACCGCTCCATCGGCATCCATACCGAAGGCTTCCCCGATGTCGTGGTGTGGAACCCGTGGGAACACCGCTGCAAGGAATTTGCCGACCTGCCCGCCAACGCCTTCCGCCACTTCCTGTGCGTGGAAGCCGCCGCCGCGCGCAGCAAGGTCATGCTGGATGCCGGTGATTCGTGGTTCGGCCGCCAGACCCTCGTCAAACTCTGATCCGTTCCACCATGCTGCCTTCCATCGAACACCGCATCGCCGCCGAGCTGGGCGTCGAACCGCGTCAGGTCATTGCCACCGTCAAGCTCATCGACGAGGGCGCGACCGTGCCCTTCATCGCCCGCTACCGCAAGGAAGTCACCGGCGGGCTGGACGACACGCAACTGCGCCAGCTCGAAGAACGCCTGGGCTACCTGCGCGAGCTGGAAGACCGCCGCGCCACGGTGCTGGCCTCCATCGAGGAGCAAGGCAAGCTCGATGCGCCGCTGCGCGCCGAGATCGAAGCGGCCGAGACCAAGCAGCGCCTCGAAGACCTGTACCTGCCCTACAAGCCCAAGCGCCGCACCAAGGCGCAGATTGCGCGCGAGGCCGGCATCGAGCCGCTGGCCGATCTGCTGCTGTCCGACCCCACCCGTACCCCCGAGGACGAGGCCGCGGCCTACCTCAACGCGGAAGCCGGCTTCGAGGACATCAAGAGCGTACTCGACGGCGCCCGCCAGATCCTCGTCGAACGCTTCGGCGAAGACGCCACGCTGCTCAGTGAACTGCGCGACTACCTCAACGCCCACGCCGACGTGGTGGCACGCGTGATCGAAGGAAAGGAATCCGAAGGCGCCAAGTTCCGCGACTGGTTCGACCACCGCGAACCGCTGGCGAAGATGCCCTCGCACCGTGCGCTGGCACTGCTGCGCGGCCGCAATGAAGGCGTATTGCGCGTGGCGCTCGACGTGCCGCACGAGGAAGGCACGCCGCACCCGTGCGAAGCACGCATTGCCGCGCGCTTCAACGTGCGCAATCAGGGCCGCGCGGCCGACCGCTGGCTGGCAGACACCGTGCGCTGGGCATGGAGCGTGAAGATCTCGCTGCACCTCGAACTGGAGCTGGTCGGCAATCTGCGGGAACGCAGCGAAGAAGAGGCCATCCGCGTCTTCGCCCGCAACCTCAAGGACCTGCTGCTCGCCGCCCCGGCCGGCAGCCGCCCGACCATGGGCCTGGACCCCGGCATCCGCACCGGCGTGAAGGTGGCCGTGGTGGACGCCACCGGCAAGCTGGTCGCCACTGAAACCGTGTATCCCTTCGAGCCGCGCCGTCACCGTGAGCCGGCCATTGCCGCGCTGGTGGAGATGATCCGCGCGCACGACGTGCAACTGGTGGCCATCGGCAACGGCACGGCCTCGCGCGAGACCGACCAGTTGGTGGCCGAGCTGATGCAGCGCCATCCGGAACTGCCGGTCACCCGCATCATGGTGTCGGAAGCCGGCGCCTCGGTGTATTCAGCCTCGGAACTGGCCGCACGCGAGTTCCCGGAGCTCGACGTATCGCTGCGCGGCGCGGTGTCCATCGCCCGCCGCCTGCAGGACCCGCTGGCCGAACTGGTCAAGATCGACCCCAAATCCATCGGCGTCGGCCAGTATCAGCACGACGTGAACCAGTCGCGCCTTGCGAAGATGCTCGATGCCGTGGTGGAAGACTGCGTCAACGCCGTCGGCGTGGATCTCAACACCGCCTCGGCCCCGCTGCTGGCGCGCATCTCCGGCCTCAACGCGACACTGGCCGAGAACCTCGTGGCGCACCGCGACGCGAACGGACCCTTCCACTCCCGCAAGGGTCTGCTCGACGTCGCACGCCTCGGCCCCAAGACCTTCGAACAGGCCGCCGGATTCCTGCGCATCCGTGACGGCGATGACCCGCTCGACGCCTCGGCCGTGCACCCGGAAGCCTATCCGGTGGTCGAACGCATCCTTGATCGCATCAAGGCCGATGTGCGCGAGGTCATGGGCAACACCCAACGCCTGCGCGAATTGAAGCCGGCCGAGTTCACCGACGAGCGCTTCGGCGAACCGACCGTGCGCGACATCCTCGCCGAACTCGAAAAACCCGGCCGCGATCCGCGCCCGGAATTCCGCACCGCCAGGTTCCGCGACGGCATCGAGAAGGTCTCCGACCTCGAACCCGGCATGCTGCTCGAAGGCGTGGTGACCAACGTCACCAACTTCGGCGCCTTCGTGGACATCGGCGTACATCAGGACGGTCTGGTGCACGTATCCATGCTGTCCGACCGCTTCGTGCGCGACCCGCACAGCGTGGTCAAGGCCGGCGACGTGGTGAAGGTCAAGGTGGTCGAGGTGGATCTGCCGCGCAAGCGCATCGCCCTGACCATGAAGCTGGCCGAGCCTGCCGCCGCCAAACCGACCGACAAGCCGCGCGAAGCCCCTGCACGCAAGCCCCAGAACGCGCGCCCGCAGGCGCCGCGCAAGCCGCAGGAACGCAAGCCGCAGGAACGCAAGCCGGAAGGCGCCATGGCCGATGCGCTGGCGCGGGCACTGCGCGGTGGCAAGTAAAATCGCCCTTCAACACGGGGAAAATGCAATGACGGTCCGCATCTACGGCATCAAGAACTGCGACACCATGAAGAAGGCCTTCAACTGGCTCGACGAAGCCGGGATCGCCTACGAATTCCATGACTACAAGAAGGCCGGCATCGACGCCGCCACGCTGTCGCGCTGGTGCGCGCGTGCAGAGGGCTGGCAGGCGCTGGTGAACACGCGCGGCACGACCTGGCGCAAGCTCAGCCCGAAACAGCAGGCCATCGTTGACGACAACGCCGCCATTGCGCTGATGGGCGACCAGCCCAGCCTGATCCGCCGTCCGGTGGTGGAACTGCCCGACGGCGAACTGCTGATAGGCTTCGATCCGCTGCGCTTTGACGCGGCGCTGGCCCACCGCGGAAGCTGACCATGAACAAGCCCACCTCGCAGGTCCGCCGTTTCCTGCTCGAAAAACTCGACATCCGTGGCGCCGTGGTGCGTCTGGACGACGTCTGGCAGGCGCTGCAGGCCGGCCGCGACTATCCGCCGGAAGTGGCCGCGCTGCTCGGCCAGATGTGCGCGGTGTCGGTCATCGTCGGCGGCAACCTCAAGCAGCCCGGCCGCATCACCTTCCAGATTCACGGCGAGGGGCCGCTGCGCCTGCTCGTCGTCGACTGCCCGGAATCGCTCAATCTGCGCGCCATGGCCAAGGTAGACGGCCCGGTCAGCGGTGGCACACTGGACGAACTGGTGGGTGACGGCCGCATGCAGCTGTCGCTCGACATGCCGAGCATGCGCGAGCCCTACCGCAGTCTGGTGCCGCTCGAAGGCAGCAGCATCGCCGAGGTCTTCGAGCACTATCTGACGCAGTCCGAGCAGCAACCGGCCGGCCTGTGGCTGGCCTGCGACGGCCACTGCGCAGCCGGCCTGTTCCTGCAGAAGCTGCCGGGCGCCGACGAGCGCGACGCCGATGGCTGGGACCGCGCGCATCACCTGGCCTCCACCGTGAAGCCGGAAGAACTGCTGGGCCTGGACGCCGAAACCCTGCTCGGCCGCCTGTTTGCCGAGGAAGACGTACGCGTGTATGCGCCGCAGCCGGTCATCCACCACTGGCCGCGCGACCCGGTCAAGGTCGAGGACATGTTGCGCGGCCTGGGCCGCGAGGAACTGCAGTCCATCCTCGATGAGCACGGCGAAGTCGTGGTGCATGACGATCTGGGTAACCACACCTATCGCTACGATGCCGATGACATCGAGGCTCTGCTCAGCGACGCCGACGGCCAGCCGCCTACGCTGCACTGATCGCGCGCCCTTGCCCCAACCCGCACCCGTCATTAGACTCGCAAGCTTTCAAGGCCCCCGCTTCCCATGTCGAAATCCCCGCCCTCCCGCCGCTCCATCGAGTTCCGCAATGCGTCGATCGGAGCGACCGTGGCGGTGATCCGCGAGACGCGGCCCGATCTGCTGGCCGACGAACTGCACAAGATGCTCGGCGGCCGCCCGGATTTCTTCTCCGGCGAAGCGGCGATTCTGGATTTTTCGGAACTCGGCGACGCGCCCGAGCGTATCGACTGGGCCGGCCTGCTGAGCCTATTCCGGCGCTTCCAGCTGCAACCCGTCGGCCTGTGCCGCCTGCCGGAAGAACACGCCGCAGCCGCCCGTCAGGCCGGACTGGCGCAGCTTGATGCCGCCCTCAGCGCCCACCCCCCCGCTGCAGCACGCCCGGCCCCCAAACACGAACCGCCCCCCCGTCCGGCTCCCGAGCCGACCCGCGCCACACCAGCCGCTCCGTCCGCCGCGCCGACCATGTTCGTAGACCGCCCGGTGCGCTCCGGCCAGCAGGTCTATGCCCGTGGCGGCGATCTGGTATTGCTGGCCGGCATGAGCAACGGCGCCGAAGTCATCGCCGACGGCAGCATCCACTGTTACGGCCCGTTGCGCGGCCGTGCGCTGGCCGGCGCCCAGGGCAACGACCGGGCGCGTATCATGGCCACCAATTTCGGCCCGGAAATCGTCTCGATCGCGGGGGTGTACCGCACCTTCGATCAGGGCCTTCCGGCCGCAATCGCCGGCAAGCCGGCGCTGGTACGCATGGCCGCCGCGGACAGGGGCAACACATTGACCATCGAACCGCTGCAACTCGACTGATGCAGCCCGACCTCTGGAAGGAATCAACGTGACTCGAGTCGTCGTCGTAACCTCCGGCAAGGGTGGTGTGGGCAAAACCACCACCAGCGCCGCTTTCGCCTCCGGCCTCGCGCTGCGCGGCTTCAAGACTGCCGTCATCGACTTCGACGTCGGCCTGCGCAACCTCGACCTGATCATGGGTTGCGAGCGCCGCGTGGTGTATGACCTGGTCAACGTCATCAACGGCGAGGCCAAGCTCAACCAGGCACTGATCAAAGACAAGCACTGCGAGAACCTGTTCATCCTGCCGGCCTCGCAGACACGCGACAAGGACGCGCTGACCGAGGAAGGCGTGGAGAAGGTGCTCAAGGAACTCGAGCACATGGGCTTCGACTACGTGGTGTGCGATTCGCCCGCCGGTATCGAGCGCGGCGCCGTGCTGGCGCTGACCTTCGCCGACGAGGCCATCGTCACGACCAACCCGGAAGTCTCGTCGGTACGTGACTCGGACCGCATCCTCGGCATCCTGCAGTCCAAGTCGCGCCGCGCGGCGGAAGGCCAGGAGCCGATCAAGGAGCACCTGCTGGTCACGCGCTACTCGCCCAAGCGCGTGGATGACGGCGAGATGCTGTCGTTCAAGGACGTGCAGGAGCTGCTGCGCGTACCGCTGATCGGCGTCATCCCGGAATCCGAATCGGTGCTGCATGCCTCCAACCAGGGCACGCCGGCGATCCACCTCAAGGGTACGGACGTGGCCGAGGCCTACACCGACGTGGTGGCGCGCTTCCTCGGCGAGGACCGGCCGCTGCGCTTCGTCGAATACGTCAAGCCGGGCCTGATGAAGCGCCTGTTCGGAGGCAAGTGACATGTCCTTCCTGGCCAAGCTTTTCGGCGAGAAGAAAAAGACCGCCGCGATTGCCAAGAACCGCCTGTCGGTACTGATTGCGCACGAGCGCAGCGGTGCGGCCGCCTCGGCCGACTTCCTGCCGGCCCTGCAGCGCGAGTTGCTGGAGGTGATTTCGAAGTACGTGTCCGTCGATCTGGACGACATCAAGGTGCATCTGGACAAGCAGGACAACTGCGATGTGCTCGAAGTGAACATCGTCCTGCCCGAGCAGAAGTCCTCCTGAGCAGCGGCCGGGGGCGCGAGCCCCCGGCACCTCCCTCAGTTCGCGACCAGTGCCGACACCGGCATGCCGACGCGGACATTGCCCCACACCCGCCCGCCGACCTCGATCGGCATGATCACGTCGCACAGCACCTCGCCGGTATCGCGCTGATAGGTCTGCAGCAGCAGCGGCCGGGTATTGGTCGCAGCGCGGGTTTCCGCCGGATTGGTGAACTTGCGGCAGGTTCGGTTGCCGACCAGATCGGCCTTGGGGTCGCCGGTGAGCGGCTTCGAGAACTTCAGGTTGTGGGCCGACAGATAGCCGTCGGTGTTCACCGCTACGGCAAAGGCGCAGCCCGGAATCGAATTCAGGCAGTCCTCCAGCAGTTGCTGGCAGCGCCGCGTGAACTCGTCGCCCCACACCACCTTGTACTTCTGCGGTTCGGTGTTGGCGATGGGCTGGTAGCTACGGTCGAAGACGTTGAGCCCGCCCTGCTGCATCTGCTCGAGTTCGTGCCGGACGTGATCGCGGAAGTCGCGCGCGCGCTCCACCGCATGCTCGAAGGCGCCGCGGCCGATACGGAAGCGCGAAACCAGTTCCTGCACGTCCTCGGTGGCCTTGGACAATCGCCGCGTGCCCTCTTCCGAGGCCGTCATGTTGCCCACCACCTTGCCGGACAGCTCATGGATGCCGGTGACGTTGCTGTGCACTTCTTCGTTGGTCACCGACAGCGACTCCATCGCCGCCGCAATCTGTTCCAACTGCACGCTGGTGGCCTCGAAATCCACCACCATCTGCTCGAACTGTCCGGCCGAGCGCTCGACCACATCGCGCGTCTGCGATACCGATGCGGTGATGAGCGCGTTCTCGCTGCGCGTATCGGCCACCAGATCGATCATGCCGTTGATGTTGCCCTCGATCTCGCCGGTGGCCTGATTGACCCGCTCGGCCAGCTTGCGCACCTCGTCCGCCACCACCGCGAAACCGCGCCCGGCCTCGCCCGCGCGCGCTGCCTCGATGGCGGCGTTGAGCGCCAGCAGGTTGGTCTGCTCCGCCACATCGCGGATCAGCGAGGCGATCTTGCGCACGCTCTCCGAGCGTTCCGACAGGTCGTCCACCGTGCGGTTGAAGTGCGTCACCTTGTCGCTCACCGCGGCAATCTTGCCGACGATGTCGCGCATCTCGCCGAGCGAACTGCGCGCATTGTCCAGATTGCTGTGGGTGGAGGCGGAGATCTGCTGCGCGCCTTCGGTGACGCTCGCAATCGCCTCGGTCGAGCGTGTGCTGGTCTTGAACACCGTATCGGTCATCGCCCCCTGTGCCTGCGCGTCGCGCGCGGACTGATCGACCCGCGTCTTCACCTGCACGCCTTCGGCCGCAATGGTCACGCTCATGCCGCGCACCTCGCTGATCAGCGCACGCATCTTCTCGGCAAAACGGTTGTAGGCCAGCGCCAGTTCGCGGAATTCGTCATGGGTGCGCAGCGGCAGATCCTGCGAGAAGTCGCCTTCGCCGCGGGCAATCTCGTCGAAGATCAGCGTGATCTCGCGCACCGGCCGCACGATCAGGTGGCGCAGGTACAGGACCTGGCCGAGAGTCACCGCGAAGGCCACCAGCGTCAGCACACCGAACACCACCAGGCCGGCCTGCAGCGCCGACATCACGCTGGCCGCAAGCTCCGGCGGCACATCGCCGGCCGCCAGGCGGGCTTCGATCACGCGCTGCTGCTGCCAGTAGATGGCGAGATACACCACGTCGATGACGAACAGCAGGAAGATGCTCGAAAGCTTTCTGGACAGGGTGTACCAGAAGGTCTTCTCGATACTCTCGTACAGGCGCGCGAACCGCTCCATCATTGGTCTCCTTCCCCCTACAGGGTGGCCCTGTAACCGGCCACTTGGATGCATAACGGAACGCCGGCCCGAATCCTGAAGCCGATTGCGCAGACTGGAGCGATTCCCGCCTGCACAGCGTGCCGCGCGGGATTTGCCCGGCAGGTGCGGCCATGCCACAATCGCCGGTCTCGCGAGCGCCACCATGGCGTCGTTCCGGCTGCATTGTGCTGCGAACGGCTTGCAGGTGGCTGACATCGCGCACAATTCCGGGGCATGTTGCCCCGCACCTGAATCGAGCAGCCGAGCACATGACCGAAGAGAACAACACCTCCGCCCCGCAACAGGACGAAAACCACATCATCGCGGAGCGCCGCGAGAAGCTCGCCGCGTGGCGTCAGTCCGGTCGTGCCTTCCCCAATGACTTCTCGCGCGAGAACCTCGCCGCGAAGCTCGACGAGGCCTATGGCGACAAGGATGCGACGGCGCTCGAAGCCACGCCGGTGGAAGTCCGCGTGGCCGGTCGCGTGATGCTCAAGCGCGTCATGGGCAAGGCCAGCTTCATCACCATCCAGGACGTATCCGGCCGCATCCAGTGCTACGTGGCGCGCGATGCCGTGGGCGAGGACATCTACAACGATTTCCGTCACTGGGACATCGGTGACATCGTCGGCGCCGTCGGCACGCTGTTCAAGACGCGTACCGGCGAGCTGACCGTGAATTGCTCGGAAATCCGTCTTTTGACCAAGAGCATCCGCCCGCTGCCGGACAAGTTCCACGGCCTCACCGACGTCGAGCAGAAGTATCGCCAGCGCTACGTCGACCTGATCATGAACGAGCAGACGCGCTTCACCTTCGTGGCGCGCAGCCGCATGGTGCAGTCGATCCGCAACTACATGACCGGCCACGGCTTCCTCGAAGTCGAAACGCCGATGATGCACCCCATCCCGGGCGGTGCCGCGGCCAAGCCCTTCGTCACGCATCACAACGCGCTGGACATGGAGATGTTCCTGCGCATTGCGCCCGAGCTGTATCTCAAGCGTCTGGTGGTGGGCGGCTTCGAACGCGTCTTCGAGATCAACCGCAACTTCCGCAACGAAGGCCTCAGCCCGCGCCACAACCCCGAATTCACGATGATGGAGTTCTACGAGGCGTACGCGAACTACCGCACGCTGATGGACTTCACCGAAGGCCTGATCCGCCACTCGGCGCGCGAGGCACTGGGCACCGAAACCTTCGTCTATCAGGGCAAGGAACTCGACCTGTCGCGCCCGTTTGCGCGCCTGACCATCGTCGAGGCCATCCGCAAGTACAACCCCGGCTTCAGCGAAGCCCAGCTCAATGACGCTGCCTGGCTGCGCGAGAAGCTGGCCGCCTTCAAGGTCGAACCGCACGCCCACGCTGGACTGGGCTCGCTGCAGCTGTCGCTGTTCGAGGAGTGCGCCGAGGCGCAGCTGTGGGAGCCGACCTTCATCATCGACTACCCTGCCGAAGTCTCGCCGCTGGCGCGCCGCAACGACGCCAATCCCGAGATCACCGAGCGCTTCGAGCTGTTCATCGTCGGCCGCGAGATCGCCAACGGCTTCTCCGAGCTCAATGACGCCGAGGACCAGGCCGCGCGCTTCCTCGAACAGGTCAAGGCCAAGGAGGCCGGCGACGAGGAAGCCATGTACTACGACGCCGACTTCGTGCGCGCGCTCGAATACGGCCTGCCCCCGACCGCCGGCTGCGGCATCGGCATCGACCGCCTGGTGATGCTGCTGACCGACGCCCCGTCGATCCGCGACGTCATCCTGTTCCCGCAGATGCGGCCGCAGGCCGACTGAGCAAAACGGCCGCCTCCGGGCGGCCGTCTTCTTTCACGATGCCCCGCCTCACCCCCGCCCGACTGCAGTTCCGCGACGACAGCACGCCGTGGTCCGAGGCCTACGGCGACGTCTACCACTCCAGCTCCGGCGGGCTCGATCAGGCGCGCAGCGTATTCCTCACAGGCAACGGCCTGCCGCAGCGCTGGCAGGATCGCGAGCGCTTCTGCATCGTCGAGACCGGCTTCGGCCTCGGGCTGAATTTCCTCGCCACCTGGGCCACCTGGCGTGACGACCCGCAGCGCTGCGCGCGCCTGCACTTCGTCTCGGCCGAACTGCACCCCTTCTCGCGCGACGACCTCGCCGCCGCCCACGCCGCACGACCCGAGTTCGAGCCGCTGGTGGCCGAACTCCTCGCACAGTGGCCGCCGCTGGTGCCTGGCTTCCACCGTCTGCATCTGGACGGCGGGCGCGTCACGCTGACCCTGCTGTTCGGCGACGCGCGTGAATTGCTGCCGCAGCTCGACGCCCGCGCCGACGCCTTCTACCTCGACGGTTTCTCCCCCGCACTCAACCCCGAACTGTGGGACGAGACACTGCTTGCCGAACTCGCGCGGCTCGCCGCGCCCAAGGCGACGCTCGCCACCTGGTCGGTACGCGGCGCAACGCGGCGCGCCTTGCAGGCTGCCGGCTTCGACTGCGACAAGCGCCCCGGCTTCGCCGCCAAGCGTGAGATGCTGGTCGGGCGATTCATCCGCGGCGCGCCCCTTCCCGCGCCGCAACGCCACGCGCTGGTGATCGGCGCCGGCCTCGCTGGCAGCGCGATTGCCAACCGCCTGCTGGAGCGCGGCTGGCGCGTCGAGTTGATCGACGCCGCCGACGGCCCGGCACAGGGAGCGTCCGGCAACCACGCCGGCGTGCTGCGCGCCCTGCCCAGCCGCGACGACAACCGCCTGAGCCGCCTCACCCGCGCCGGCGCCCTGTACGGCGTGCGCCATCTTGAGCGCCTTTCGCAGGCCGGCCTGCCGGTGCGTTGGGCCGCCTGCGGCGTGCTGCATCTGGCGCGCGACGCAAAGCAGCAAGCGCGGCAGCGCGAAGTCGTCGCGGCGCTGGATGACCCGCCCGAAGTGCTGCGCTTCGTCGGACGCGACGAGGCCGCGCAACTCGCCGGCTGGCCAGTGGACATCGGCGGCTGGTGGTTCGCGGGCGGTGCGTGGGTGAATCCGCCCAGTCTGTGCGCGGCCAACCTCTTGGCGCGCCCCGATCCGCTGACAACGCACTACGGGCGCAGCGTGGCCACACTGGAAGATACCGGCACGGAATGGATCACGCGCGACGCGGACGGTGGAGAGATTGCCCGCGCGCCTGTTGCCATCCTCGCCAGCGGTGCCGACATCGTGCGCATCGCGCAGGCCTCAGCGCTGCCGGTGGTCGCCGCGCGCGGCCAGGTCAGTCACCTGCGCGCCGAGCCGGGCGCACCGGAGGTGATGGTGTGCCGCGGCGGCTATGTGAGCCCGGCCATCGATGGTCTGCGTTCGGTCGGCGCGACCTTCTCGGTCGATGACGACGAGCCCGACCTGCGTGAGGCCGACCATGCCGAAAACCTCGACAAGCTTGCCGCGATGCTGCCGGGCTTCGCGGCCGAAGTGGTCGGTGGCCGCGTCGGCTTCCGCCCGGCCTCGCCCGACCGCCTGCCCATCGTAGGCGCGGTGCCGGACGCGAGCCAGCCGCACGACGGCACGCTGGCCGGCGTACCCCGTTACCGCGATCTGCATGCGATGTCGGGCTTCGGCGCGCGGGGATTGGTGTGGGCGGCGCTGGTGGCCGAGGCCCTGGCGAGCCGGCTCGACGGCGATCCACTGCCACTGGAGCGCGATCTGGACGACGCCATGGACCCGGCCCGCTATGTACTGCGCCCGCCCGGTAAGGCGCGCAAGGGCGAAGACTGAGCGTCACTGCCGCTAGAATGGCGTCACCACAGCCCGCACGCATGCACGCATGGACGCGATCCCGCTGTTCTTCCTGCTCGGCTTTGCCGCCCGCCTCGCCCGCTCGGACCTGAAGCTGCCGTCGCAGCTCTACGAGGCACTGTCGATCTACCTGCTGCTCGCCATCGGCCTGAAGGGCGGCGTGGAGCTGTCCAAACAGGACGTAATGGAGGTGCTGCCACAGGCGGCCGCATCAATGGGGCTGGGCTTCGTGATCCCGCTCGTCGCGTTCCCGCTGCTCGCCAAGCTGGTGCGCCTGTCGCGCTTCGACGCCGCGGCAATTGCCGGCCATTACGGCTCGGTCAGCGTCGTGACCTTTGCGGTGGCCATCGACTACATGATCGCGCGCATGGTGCCGTACGAGGCCTACATGCCCCTGTTCCTGGTACTGATGGAGATGCCCGGCATCGCCATGGGCATCCTGCTCGCGCGGCTGGGCGGCGACCTGCGCAGCGTGCGCTGGGGCGAACTCGCTCACGAGATCTTCCTCGGCAAGAGCATGGTGCTGCTCGGCGGCGGGCTGGCCATCGGCTGGTTTGCCGGCACGCAGGGCCTCGCTCCGCTCTCGCCCTTCTTCTTCGATCTGTTCAAGGGCGTGCTGTGCCTGTTCCTGCTGGAGATGGGCCTGGTCGCGGCGAGCCAGGTGCCGGCGCTGCGCGAGAGCGGCCTGCGGCTCGCGCTGTTCGCGCTGGTGATGCCGGTCATCGCGGCCACCATGGGCGCCTTCACCGGCACGCTGATCGGCCTGTCGGCCGGCGGCACGGCGCTGCTCGCCACGCTGGCGGCAAGTGCGTCCTACATCGCCGCCCCGGCCGCGATGCGTATCGCGGTGCCGGAAGCCAACCCCGGTCTGTCGATCACGGCTGCGCTGGTGATCACTTTCCCGTTCAACATCCTCGTCGGCATTCCGCTCTACCACCGGCTGGCCGGCCTGATTCACGGAGGCTGACATGAGCGCCCCGCATACCCACCCCTGCAAACTGGTCGTGATCATCACCGAGGCCGCGCTCGAGGATTCGCTGGGCAAGGACGTGATGAAGCTGGGCGCGCACGGCTACACCATCGCCGATGTGCGCGGCCAGGGCCGGCACGGCGCGCGCAACGCGCTGTGGGGGGCGGATCGCAGCATCCGCATGGAGGTGCTGTGCGACGCGGAAACCGCGAGCGCGATCCTCGTGCACGTCGAGAAGCACTACTTCCGCAATTTCGCGATGGTCAGCTTCGTCGCCGACGTCGGGGTGCTGCGGCCGGAGAAGTTCAGCCATCACCCGACTGGCTGAACCATCCTTCAGAGATAGCGACGCATGCGCGCGAGCGTACGCTCGCGGCCCAGCACCACCAACACCGCGTCGATGGCTGGCGTCTGCGGCACGCCCAGCGTCGCGACGCGCAGAGGAATCGCCACCTGCGGCATCTTCAGGCCGTGCTCGGCCATGGTGTCCTTGATGGCTGTGGAGAGCGCCTCGGCGCTCCACTCGGCCGACTCGAAGCGCTGCGCAAGGCTGCCTAGTGCAGCACGTGCGGCGTCCGTCAGGTGCTTCTCCAGTACGTCCACCGCCGGATGCACTTCCACGCAGTACAACTCGGCCGAATCGGCCAGCTCGTTGAGCGTGGTGGCGCGCTCGCGATACAGCGCGACCACTTCCTCCAGCTTCGGTCCGCCTTCCGGATCGACCCCGCGACGTGCCAGCCGCGCCGCGACTTCACCCGCCAGATAGCCGAGATCGGCCTGCTTGATGTAGTGCGCATTGAGCCAGTTGAGCTTTTCGGTGTTGAACTGCGCGGCCGAGGGCGTGATGTGATCCAGATCGAACCACTCGACGAACTGCTCGCACGAAAAGATCTCGTCGTCACCGTGGCTCCAGCCCAGGCGCGCGAGGTAGTTGATGACCGCCTCCGGCAGATAGCCGTCCTCGTCGTACTGCATCACGCTGACCGCGCCATGGCGCTTGGACAGCTTGGTGCCGTCGTCGCCGAGGATCATCGACAGGTGCGCGTACTGTGGCACCTCGGCGCCCAGCGCCTTGAGGATGTTGATCTGGCGCGGCGTGTTGTTCACATGGTCGTCACCGCGGATGACCTGCGTGATGCGCATGTCGAGGTCGTCCACCACCACGCAGAAGTTGTACGTCGGCGTGCCGTCACCGCGCGCGATGATGAGGTCGTCGAGTTCCTCGTTGGAGAACTCGATGCGCCCCTTCACCAGATCGTCCCACGCCACCACGCCATCGCGCGGGTTGCGGAAGCGCACTACCGGCTGCACGCCGGCCGGCGGCTGGGGCAGGGTCTTGCCCGGCTCGGGACGCCAGCGGCCGTCGTAACGCGGCTTCTCGCCACGCGCGCGCTGTGCCTCACGCAGCGCATCCAGCTCGGCCGGGGTGGTGTAGCAGTAATAGGCCGCGCCGGCCTGCAGCATCTCGGCGATGACCTGCTTGTAGCGGTCGAAACGCTTGGTCTGATAGAACGGCCCTTCGTCGGCGTTCAGCCCCAGCCACTGCATGCCGTCGAGGATGGCCTGCACCGCTTCCGGCGTGGAGCGCTCCAGATCGGTGTCCTCGATGCGCAGGATGAACTGCCCGCCATGGCGCCGCGCATAGGCCCAGCAGAACAGCGCGGTGCGCGCGCCGCCGATGTGCAGGAAGCCGGTGGGACTCGGGGCGAAACGGGTACGGACGGACATCAGGCTGTGCTCCAGACTGCGCGAAACGGATTCCGAAAAACAAAAAACCCCGTGCCGATGCGCGGGGTTTCCTGTTGGTGGGCGGTACTGGGATCGAACCAGTGACCCCTGCCGTGTGAAGGCAGTGCTCTACCGCTGAGCTAACCGCCCCGGTGAAGAGACGCGGATTCTATGTGCAGTGCGGCGAAGCGTCAAGCATACCGGCACGGGAACCGTGCACGAAGCCGGCCATCGAAGGCCCATGCGCAAGAAATCCGACCTGCCGAGCAAGCCCTGCCTGCACTGCGGCCTGCCCTTCACATGGCGGCGCAAGTGGGCGCGTGCGTGGGACGAGGTGCGATACTGCTCGGAGCGGTGTCGCCGCGCCGAGAAGGGCATCCGATGACGACCCTGCGCCTGATCCTCGGCGACCAGCTCAACCCGCAGCACTCCTGGTTCGCGACACCGCACGACGATGTGGTGTACGTGCTGATGGAAGTGCGGCAGGAAACCGATTACGTGCTGCACCACGCGCAGAAGATTCTCGCCATCTTCGCCGCCATGCGCGAATTCGCGCGCAGCCTGCGCGAGGTGGGCCATCGCGTCGAATACCTCGCCATCGACGCCACCG
>JAJLLM010000102.1:0-18515 GCA_033837965.1 Pseudazoarcus pumilus | reverse complement strand
TGTCCGGTCGTCTGATCGGCCCGCTGTCCTTTGATTCCCTGCGCGTCGAAAGCCCTGATCTGCGCATCCACGCCGACACGCTGCAGCTCGACTGGCGCCCGCTGCGCCTGCTCGCAGGCAAGCTCCACATCGACCGCTTGCAACTCGACAGCTTGCGGCTCGCCACACGGCCATCCGACGCGCCGAACGAAGCGCTGCAGATGCCGCAGATCGCCCTGCCTGTGCTGCTCGAAGCCGAACTCCAGGTCGACCGCATCGTGCTGGAAGCATGGAATGAGGACGGCACCGCGCCGCTGGCCTTTTCCGGTTTCACCGCGAGTCTTTCCGGCGAGGGCGCGGTGCAGCGCGTCGATGCGCTCCAATTGACCACGCCGTGGGGCCGCACGGCGCTGCGTGGCAGTCTGGACACCGGCGTGGCCCCGCATGGCGTGATGGCGGACGGTACGGCACAGGCGGTGCTGGACGGGCGCGAATTCATCCTCTCGTGGAGCGCGCAGGGCGATCTGTCCGCGCTCGCATTGCGTGCCGACGGCGCCGGCGGGCAACTGTCGGGCGAAGTGACGGCACAGCTTGCACCCTTCGAAGTCTTTCCGCTGCTGGGTACCCAAGTCGCGCTGCAGGGCTTCGATCCTGCGGCCTTCATAGCGGGTGCTCCGTCGGCAGAACTTGCCCTCGATGCCACCCTCGCCCCTGGCGCCGATGGCGTGCTGGAAGGCGATGTGGCCGTGCGCAATGCACAGCCTTTGCGTGTCGACCAAGGCGGGCTGCCGTTCGAGTCGCTCACGGCCCATGTCCGCGCATCGCTCGAACAACTGGACCTGAGCGCGATGGCGCTTGCGCTGGTCGGCGACGGACGCCTGTCCGGCGAGGCAGTTATCGGCTTGCCAGCGGCAGGTCGGCCGTTGTCCGTTACGGCCGCGCTGTCGGCCACCGACATTGATCCGGTCCGTCTGCACGCTGCGGCTCCGCAGGGCAGGGTGGCGCTGGATGCGCAGGCCGCCTTTGATGCGCCGGATCGTCTGCGGCTGGATTTCCGCCTGGGTGACGGGCGGCTTTTCGGCATGGCACTGGGGGGTGCGGGGCAACTGGAACTGGCAGGCCTGCGCGTGCCGAAGGCCGATCTCAAGCTGCAATTGGGCCCCAGCCGCCTGCTTGCGAAGGGCGCGTGGGGCGCGCCCGGTGACGTGCTGGATCTCGACGCGTCGGTGCGGCGGCTCGACCGTCTGGGCTTCGGCCTGGCCGGCAGTGCGGAACTGGCAGCGACTCTGAGCGGCACCCCGGCTGCCCCGGCCGGGCGCTTCCGCCTGTCGGCCGAGGCCTTGCGCCTGCCCGACGGCACCAGCGTGGCGCGCATTGCAGCCAACGGCGAGGCGGCCGATGGCATCGACGGCGCGATGGCGCTGAAGCTGGATGTGAGCGGCATCGGCAAGGACGACGCGCGCTGGGTCGAGCGCCTGCGCGCCAGCCTCGACGGCACACGCCTCGACCATGCGCTGAAGCTCGACGCCGCCACGCCCGAAGGCGACCGCCTGCGATTGGCGCTGGAAGGCGGGCAGCCCGAGGGGGGTGATCTGGCGTGGAGCGGCACGCTGGCGAGCCTGCGTCTGCAAGGGCGTCTGCCGCTGGAACTGGAGGCGCCGGCGGCGCTGAGCGTGTCGCCCGAGCGTGCCGAACTGGCGCCGGCGCGCTTCAAGGCCGGCGAGGAAGGGCGTGTGGTGCTCGATGAAACCGTTTGGTCGCCCGGCAATGCCCGGTTGCTCGGCCATCTCACCGGGCTGGCCGTGGTCGAGCCCGGCCGGCGCGGCAACCGTGGGCCGGGTCCGCTCACGCTCGGCGCAGAGTGGGAGATCGAGCTGGCCGAGCAGGCGGACGCAAATCTGCGCGTGTTCCGCGAGTCCGGTGACATCTCGATTCCGGGCGAACTCTCCGCGCGTATCGGTCTGCAACATCTGGAGGCGGTGGTGGTGGCCTCGGGCGAACGACTGGCCGCATCGCTCGATGCGCGTGGCACCGAAATGGGCACGCTCAGCGGCTCGGCCACGGCGCTGCTCGAGCGTGATGATCTCGCCGGCTGGGGACTGGCGCAGGACGCTGATCTGCTCGGCTCGGTGCGCTTCGACATGCCCTCGGTGGCCTGGCTGTCGCGCCTGTTACAGCAGGAAACGGTGCTCGACGGCGCCCTGCGTGCGGAGTTCTCGTTCTCCGGCACGCCGGCCCGCCCGGTGGCGCGTGGGCGCATCAGCGGCGATGGACTGTCGATGACGTTGGTCGAACACGGCATTCAGCTCTCCGGTGGCGAACTGCTGGCCGAGTTCGAGCGTGACCGGCTGTACCTGCGCAAGCTGGACTTCGTCTCACCCAATCGCGTGCGCCCGCCGGACCGCCGTATTCCGTTTGAGGCCCTGACTGCCGAGCCGGGGCGGCTGACGTCTTCGGGCGAGATCGCGCTGGACAGCGGCGAGGGGCGCTTCCGCTTCGAGGCGGATCGCCTGCCCATCCTGCAGCGTAGCGATCGCTGGCTGATCATGTCGGGTTCGGGCGAGGCGCGCAGCACGTGGACCTCGCTCGACCTCCAGGCCGACTTCCGCGCGGACGCGGGTTACATCGAGTTTGCTGAATCGCCGCCGCCCAGTCTGTCCGACGATGTGGTGATCCTGGGCAGTGAGGAGCCGGCGGGCGGAGCCGGTCTCAAACTGACGGCCGACGTTACGGTGTCGCTGGGCGACGCGCTGTATCTCAGCGCGCTCGGGCTGGACACGCGGCTGGCCGGGGCGCTGCAGTTGCAGATGCGCCCGGGCGAGGCCTTGTCGGCGAGCGGCAGCATCAGCACGGCCGGCGGCATTTACCGTGGTTATGGCCAGAATCTGGCGATCGAGCGCGGGGTCATCAACTTCCAGGGCGCGCTCGACAATCCGGGCCTGAACGTCGTGGCGCTGCGCAAGGGGTTGGCGGTGGAGGCCGGCGTAGCGGTGACCGGCAGCGCGCGCCGGCCGCAGGTGCGACTGGTGTCGCAGCCGGATGTGCCCGATCCGGACAAGCTCTCCTGGATCGTGCTGGGCCGCGCGCCGACGGCCGGCGGCGGGGCGGATCTGAGCCTGCTGTTGCCGGCTGCGCAGGCGCTGCTCGGAGGACCAGGTGGGGGCATGACCGAGCAGCTTTCGCGCAGCCTGGGCTTTGACGAATTCGGCATCGGCCAGTCGGCGTCCGGCGTGGGGCGCGTGCAGACCAGCCGCGTCGTCGGCAGCGGCACGACGGTGACCGGCGAGGGCGAGCTGAGCGGACAGGTGCTGACGCTGGGCAAACGCCTGGGAGAAGATCTCACCGTGTCGTTCGAACAGAGCCTGAGCGGGGCCGAGAGTCTGGTGCTGCTGACCTACCGGCTGACACGCCATGTGTCGGTGGTGGCGCGCGGTGGCAGCGACAACGCGGCCGACATCTATTACACAATCAGCTTCCGCTGAACGGCGGACGGACAGGGAGAACGCAATGAGTGATTCAACGACGGACAAACAGGTGGAAACCGCGGTCTTCGGCGGCGGATGTTTCTGGTGCACGGAGGCGGTGTTCGACGACGTGGAAGGCGTGCACAAGGTGGAGCCGGGCTACTGCGGCGGCGAGGTCGATCATCCGACCTACAAGCAGATCTGCGGCGGCGACACGGGTCACGCCGAGGTCGTGCGCATCAGTTTTGACCCCGAACAGGTGTCTTATCGAGACCTGCTGGAGATTTTCTTCGCCACGCATGACCCCACCACGCTCAATCGCCAGGGCAACGACATCGGCACGCAATACCGCTCGGCGATCTTCCCGACCAGCGAAGAGCAACTGCATGAGGCGGCTGCGATGATGGCCGATCTGGAGGGGGAGTTCGCTGCGCCGATCGTGACCAGTATCGAAATGCCGGCGCCGTTCTGGCCGGCCGAGGACTATCACTTCGATTTCTTCGCCAACCATCCCGAGCAGCCGTACTGCCAGGCCATCGTCGCGCCCAAGCTGGCCAAGTTCCGCGCGAAGTTCGCCAGCCGCCGCAAGAAGCGCTGATTCAGGCTGCTTCGACCAGTTGCAGGATGGCGCTGCCGTAAGCCTCCAGCTTGCGGTCACCGATGCCGGATATGGCGGCCAGTTCGCTCAGCGAGCCGGGCCGCGTAATGGCGATTTCGCGCAGTGTGGCGTCCTGGAAGATGACGTAGGCGGGCACGTTGCGCTCGCGCGCCGTTTCCGCCCGCCAGGCGCGGAGCTGGTCGAACAGCGTCTGCGGCACGCCATCGGGGATGTCCAGCACGCGGCGACGGTTGCTGCGCGCGCGCTTCTTTTCAGGCACCACACGTAGCTCGAATCCGGCCTCGCCGCGCAGCACCGGGCGGGCTTCATCGGTCAGTACCAGCGCGTTGTGGCGGTCGTGGTCTACCGCCAGCAGGCCGCGCGCGACGAGCTGGCGGAACAGCGTGCGCCAGGTCTTCTCGTCCAGCTCGGCACCGATGCCGAAGGTGCTGACCTCGTGATGTTCCCATTCGCCGACCTTGTCGGTGCGCTCGCCGCGCAGCACGTCGATCATGTGGCCGGCACCGAAGCGCTGGCCGGTGCGGTAAACGCAGGACAGCGCCTTGCGCGCCGCCTCGGTGGCGTCCCAGGTGCGCGGCGGGTTGAGGCAGTTGTCGCAGTTGTCGCAAGGGCCGGAATCTTCGCCGAAATGCGCCAGCAGGTGCTGGCGGCGGCAGGCAACCGTCTCGACCAGTCCCACCAGCGCATCGAGGCGCGCGCGGGCGCGACGCTTGAAGTCTTCACTGCCTTCCGACTCGTCGATCATGCGGCGCTGCTGCACCACGTCCTGCGCACCCCAGGCCATCCACACCTCGGCGGGAAGGCCGTCGCGGCCGGCGCGGCCGGTTTCCTGGTAGTAGCCTTCGATGGAGCGCGGCAGGTCGAGATGCGCGACAAAGCGCACGTCGGGCTTGTCCACGCCCATGCCGAAGGCGATGGTGGCCACCATCACGATGCCGTCCTCGCGCAGGAAACGCGTCTGGTTGGCAGCGCGCACCTCGTTGCCCAGGCCTGCGTGGTAGGGCAGGGCGGTGATGCCCTGTTCGGCCAGCCAGGCGGCCGTTTCCTCTACCTTGCGACGCGACAGGCAATACACGATGCCTGATTCGCCCAGATGGTCGCTGCGGATGAAGTGCAGCAGCTGGTTGCGCGGGTTGTCCTTGTCGTCGATGCGGTAGCGGATGTTGGGGCGGTCGAAGCTGGATACGAAGCGGCGTGCCGACTGCAGTTGCAGGCGGGTGACGATTTCCTCGCGCGTCTCGGGGTCGGCGGTGGCGGTGAGCGCGATGCGCGGCACGCCGGGAAAGCGTTCGTGCAGCACCGAAAGCTGCAGGTATTCGGGGCGGAAGTCGTGCCCCCATTGCGACACGCAATGCGCCTCATCGATGGCGAACAGCGCGATGCGCCCCTCGGCATGCATGCGCTCGAAGGTGCCGAGCATACGGCCGGTGAGCAGGCGCTCGGGCGCGACGTAGAGCAGGTCCAGTTCGCCCGCGAGCAATTGCCGACCGACCGCGTTCATCTCTTCGAGCGACTGGCTGGAGTTCAGGTAGGCCGCGGCCACACCGGCTTCGCACAGCGCGCTGACCTGGTCCTGCATCAGGGCGATCAGCGGCGAAACGACGATGGCCGTGCCGGGCCGGACCAGCGCGGGAATCTGATAACACAGCGATTTGCCGCCGCCGGTCGGCATCAGCACCAGGGCGTCGCCGCCCGCACTGAGGTGCTCGATGATGGCTTGCTGCGGTCCCCGGAAAGCGGTGTAGCCGAAGACGTGTTCGAGGATGTGGAGCGGGGAGGAGGGAGAGCTGCTTGCCATGATGCCGGGCATTTTACGCGTATCGTGAGATTGAACCGCTACGCGTGTGGCCTGTCCTTGACGCTGAGGGGCGCTTGGCCGATAGTGCCACGTGAAGTAGTTACCATTTACCCAAGAGTCATACGATGGATTCCAAGCGCACAACCGACACGACAAGCCTGTACGCGGCCTACCCGCATCTTTCACGCATCGACGATATGTGGGGGACGGCCCAGTGCCGGAAGTTGCTGCTCGAACTGCTGAGTGATTCGCGCGATGGCGCGCGCAAGGGCTTCGAGCCGGAGCACGCTTCGACGATTTTCCGCCTGCTCAACGAGCACGACGAAAAGTTCGATCACCTCGACAATCCCGACACCATCACCTGGTGGCAGGACAACCCCAGCGGCAAAGCCGGCCCGCGCTGAGGCCGGGCAGACCAAGCCGGGATTCAGGGCCGCTTCATGCGGCCCTGATCTTTTTCAGCAAGGCAGTGGTCGAGCGTTCGTGCTCGAACGGGATCGAATGCACCGTGCCGCCCCAGCCGATGACTTCCGCCGCGCCGACGATGGCTGCCGGCGCCCAGTCTCCCCCCTTGACCAGTACTTCCGGGCGCAACTCCAGGATGCGCTGCAGGGGCGTGTCCTCGTCAAACCACGTCACCAGATCCACGCACTCCAGCGAGGCCATCAGCGCCATGCGGTCTTCCAGTGTGTTGACCGGGCGGTCATCGCCCTTGCCCAGGCGTTTGACGGAAGCGTCGGTGTTGAGGGCCACCACCAGCGCCGCGCCGAGGGCGCGGGCGCGGGCAAGGTAGGTCACATGGCCGCGATGCAAGATGTCGAAGCAGCCATTAGTGAACACCAGCGGCCGTGGCAGGGCGGCGCTGCGTTGCGCGAGGTCCGAAGGCGGGCAGAGCTTGCGCTCGAAAGCGGGAGAGGCAGACATGGCGGGTTTCCGCGGTGGGCAGGTCGGCAGTGTAGCGCCTGCATGCCGCGCGACGAAACCGCTCAGTGCACGCCGCCCTTGCTGGCGGCTCGCCACTCCTGCAATGCCGTTACGGCGTCGTCAAGCGAGCTGACCACACGAATGCCGGGCAGCGCCGGGGGCTTGTGGGCGAGGGCGGCACCACCCGCCCACAGAGCGATGGTGGAGGGCAACTGCCGGCGCAGCAGTTTCAGTCCGTCGACCGCCTGACGCAGCGGGAAAGCGCTGCTGAACGACAGCGCCACGATATCGAAACGCCCTTCGATAGACGCCTTGCTGATGTCCCCCAGCGCGGTCTGCGTACCCAGCGAGACACAACTGGCGCCCTCCGGCACCAGCATGGCCTCGACCATCAAGATGCCGAGGCCATGTTGTTCGTCCGGGAAGGTGGTGAGCAGCACGCGCGGGCGTGAGTCGCTGTCAGGTAGCGAGCTGATGGCGTTGCGCAGCAGGTTCTTGATCTGTTCGGAGTAGAGGTGCTCCTCGGGGACGTCCACCTCGCCGCGCATCCATGCCTGACCGATGGACACATTGAAGGCACTCACCGTTTCCGCCACAAAGCGTTGCAGCCCCTGCTTGAGCAGCATCTGCTGCAGCGTGGCGCGCAATTCCTGGTTGCGATGCAGGCGCACCAGCTGCAGGAAGGCGGTTTCGTCCACCGCGGCGGGTGTGCCCGTGGACTGCGCCGCGTCCTGATCGAGTTGTGCCAGCAATTCTTCCGTGCTGGCACGAATCAGCGCCGCCGGGCGACGGCCCTGGTCGAGCAGGCGCCGGATGACGCGCAGCTTCTCGACATCTTCGCTGCTGTAGAGGCGGTTGCCGTGTTCGTCGCGGATCGGCGTGGGGAAGCTGTAGCGCCGTTCCCAGACGCGCAGGGTGTCCTTCGCCAGCCCGGTGTCACGCTCGACTGCGGCGATGTTGAGCAGCAATTCCTTGGGTGCGTCTTTTTCCATTTTGTCCTGGACAAAGGCTTGACTTGCGACATCGACGGCTCTATCTTAGGGCTGTAATCCATTTTTGTCCAGGACAAAACATGAACACTGCTCAAGCTCTCAATCGCATGTCGATGCTGCTGTTTGCCGCGGTGTTGCTGGCGGCAGGCGTCCTCTGGTGGGTGGGTGAGGTGCGTGCCGCAGCCCGCGTTGCGCCCCCGCCGCCTGCGCCGAGTGTACAGGACAAACCCCAGGGGATCGATCTCGACACCAAGATCTTCCTGCATCGCAATGCCCTCATCGTCAGTGCTGCGCCCGCGCGGCCGATCCTCTGATTCCTTCGCCGCAAAGGTAAGCCGCCATGAATGCTCCCGAACGCGCCTTTCTCCCGGACGTCCAGTCCAGCCCCGACCATCGTGCGATGGCCATCCAGCACGTCGGCGTGCGTGGTCTGCGCTATCCCCTGCAGGTCGCCAACCCGTCCGGCGTGGTGGTGGCCACTGTCGCAACGGTGGAGATGACCGTCGGTCTGCCGCCGGAGGTGAAAGGCACGCACATGTCGCGTTTCGTTGAAATCCTCGAGCGCGAGCGGGGTGTCATGACGCTCGCCGAATTGCGTCGCGTGATGCTCGACATGCTGGCGCGTCTGGAGGCGCGCAGCGGGCGCATCGAACTGCGCTTCCCCTACTTCATCGAGAAGATCGCGCCGGTCTCCGGCGTTGCCAGCCTGCTCGACATAGACGTGGTGTGGGTGGTCGAGGCGCGTGAAGATGAAACGCCCCGCGTCAGCCTGAGCGTGGCTGCACCGGTCACCAGCCTGTGCCCGTGCTCCAAGAAGATCTCCGACTACGGCGCGCACAACCAGCGCTCGTGCATCACGATTCGCGCCGACCTGCTCGAAGACGTCGCCATCGAGGAACTGGTGCGCATGGCGGAAGAGGAGGCCTCCTGCGAGGTGTTCGGGCTGCTCAAGCGTCCCGACGAGAAGTGGGTCACCGAGCGGGCCTACGACAACCCCAAGTTCGTCGAGGACCTGGTGCGCGACATCGCGCTGCGCCTGGCAGCGGATCGGCGCATCGGGCGCTGGACGGTCGAGTCCGAGAACTTTGAATCCATCCACAACCATTCTGCGTATGCGTTGATCGAAGGGCGCAACGACTGAGTCACGCCCGCAAAGGGGGATCACCATGGACATGGGCGAACTGAGCCGGGTCGGCAGCGGGGAGCGGCGCATCGCGGTGGTCGGCTCGGGCATCGCCGGTCTGGCCTCGGCGTGGCTGCTGGCACGCAAGGCCCGCGTGACGCTGTTCGAGGCAGGCAGCTACTTCGGCGGCCACACCAACACCGTCGATGTCGAGCTCGATGGTCAGGCCTTCGGAGTGGATACGGGTTTTCTGGTGTTCAACGAACGCACCTACCCGAACCTCTGTGCGCTCTTCCAGCGGCTGGACGTGCCGGTGGCGCAGTCCGACATGTCCTTCAGTGTCAGTTTGCGTTCACCCGACGTCGAATGGGCCGGCTCCGACCTCGGCACGGTGTTCGCGCAGCGGCGCAATCTCGTGCGTCCGGCGATGTGGCGCATGCTGGCCGACATCCTGCGCTTCAACCGTGCCGCCACGGCCATGGCCACCGGCGGCAGCGCACCCGACATGTCGCTGGGTGAGTATCTCGACGCCTCGCACTACAGCACGATGTTCCGCGACTGGTATCTGCTGCCGATGGCGGCAGCGATTTGGTCCTGCCCGACGCAGGCCATGCTGGCCTATCCGCTGGCCACCTTCGTGCGCTTCTGCCACAACCACGGGCTGGTGCAGATCCTCGACCGGCCGCAATGGATGACGGTGCGGGGCGGCGCGCGCGAGTACGTGCGGCGCATGCTGCCGGCCATTCAGGACGCCCGTCTGAATACCCCGGTAGAGCGGGTGACGCGCGATGAGACCGGTGTGTGGGTGCGCGCCCGCGGTGCGCAGGAGCGCTTCGATGAGGTGGTCTTCGCCTGTCATACCGACCAGACCCTGGCGATTCTGGGTGACGACGCCACTGCCGACGAGCGCCGCCTGCTCGGTGCCGTGCGTTACCAGCGCAATCGCGCCGTACTGCATACCGATCCCGCGCTGCTGCCGCGGCGGCGCAAGGTCTGGTCCGCGTGGAACTACCTGTCCGACCGTGGCCAGGATGGCGAGCGTTCGGTCTCGGTCAGTTATCTGCTGAACCAGTTGCAGCCCTTGCCTTGCAGCACGCCGGTGGTGGTGTCGCTGAACCCCTTCGAGGACCCCCGCGAGTCTCATTGCCTGGCCGAGTTCGACTACGCCCACCCGGTGTTTGACCACGCGGCGGTGGCTGCGCAGGCGCAGTTGCCGGCCATCCAGGGGGTGCGCCACAGCTGGTTTGCCGGCGCGTGGAGCGGCTACGGTTTTCACGAGGACGGGCTGAAATCCGCCCTGCGGGTGGCAGAGTCGCTCGGTGTGGCGGCGCCGTGGATGAGCCGGCAGGTGCGTCCGATGGTGACGACATGAATGCGGTGGCCGACCCGAGCGTGAGCTTTGGCGCAGTCATGCACGAGCGCATGAGCCCCGCACACAATCGCTTCGTGTATCGCCTGGCCTGGTTGCGGCTGCCGCTGTCCCGCCTGGCCGAGTGCGATGTGCCGCTGCTCGGCGTGGATCGGGCAGCCGTCTTCTCCGTGCGCTCGGCTGATCACGGGCCGCGCGACGGTTCGCCGCTGCTGCCCTGGATCCGCGATCTGCTGCAGCGTGAAGGCCTGGCCGGCGTAACGGGTGGTGAGGTGGTGCTGCAGACCATGCCGCGGCTCTTCGGCTACGTCTTCAATCCGGTCAGTTTCTGGCACTGCCATGACGAGCAGGGCCGGCTGCGGGCGGTGCTGGCGGAAGTCAGCAATACCTTCGGCGAGCACCACAACTACCTCGTCCACCACGCCGACCTGCGCCCCATCGAGTCCGGGGAGCGCCTGCGTGCACGCAAGGTGTTCCACGTCTCGCCCTTCTTCGATGTCGCCGGGGAGTACCGCTTCAGCTTCGGCGAACGTCAGGACCTGCGCTACGTGACCATCGATTACTGGGTCGACGACGAACTGCGCCTTGCCACCCGCATGGCCGGTCATGCTGTGCCGCTCAGTCCGGCGGCGATGCGCAAGTGGCTGCTGCAGTTTCCGCTGATGACCTTTGGCGTGATGACCCGCATCCACTGGCAGGCCCTGCGTCTGTGGTGGAAGCGCGTGCCGTTCTTCCGCAAGCCGGCACTTCCCCTTGAGGAAACGACACGATGAGCTCGAACGAACACATCATCGGCGCGCGTACCGATGCGCCGCCGGCAGATCTGCCCGCCACGACCCGGCTTGCCCTCGAACTGCTGGAAGGCCTGCAGGGCGGAGCGCTGGCGGTGGAACTGCCGGACGGCCACCAAGTGCGTGTCGGCCATGGAGGCCTGGTGGCGCACTGGCGGGTGCGCGATCACGCGGTCTTCGAGGCGGCGCTGGCACGCGGCGACATCGGCCTGGCCGAGGCCTGGATGGATGGCCTGTGGGAGACCGATGAACTGTCCGCGATGCTGACGCTGCTGTCTTCCAACCGCGCCGTGCTCGGCCGCGCGGTGTATGGCCGCGCGCTGCGCCTGATGGCGGCGCGGCTGTGGCATTTGCTGCGCGCCAACACCCGCCGCGGGTCGCGCAGGAACATCGAAGCGCACTACGACCTCGGCAACGACTTCTACACCTTGTGGCTGGACGAGACGATGACCTACTCGGCGGCGGTGTTCGAATCCGCCGACGAATCGCTGGCTGACGGGCAGCGCCGCAAGTACCGCCGCATCCTCGACCGGCTCGGCGCACGGCCGGGCCAGACCATTCTGGAAATCGGCTGTGGCTGGGGCGGCTTTGCCGAGATCGCGGCAACCGAGTATGGCTGTCACGTGCACGGGCTCACGCTCTCGCCGGCGCAGCTTGCCTTCGCCCGCGAGCGTGCGGAGCGCGGCGGCTTCGATGACCGCGCCCGCTTCGAGCTATGTGATTACCGCGACGTGGCCGGCCAGTTCGACCACGTCGTGTCGATCGAGATGATCGAGGCGGTCGGCGAGCGCTACTGGCCGGTGTACTTCTCGCGCATCCACGAGTTGCTCAAGCCCGGCGGCCGCTGCGTGATCCAGGCCATCACCATTGCCGACGTCCTGTTCCCGCGCTACCGCCGCGGCACCGATTTCATCCAGCGCTACATCTTCCCGGGCGGCATGCTGCCGTCGCCGACGATGGTTGCGCGGCACGCCGATGCAGCCGGCTTGAAGGCCTGCGGCGATTTCGCCTTCGGGCGCGACTACGCCCGCACGCTGGCGCGCTGGCATGCACTGTTCAATGCGCGTGACGGCGAGGTCAGGGCGCAGGGTTTCCCGGAGCGCTTCATGCGCATGTGGCGCTTCTATCTCTCGTACTGCGAGGCCGGTTTCACTTCGGGGGATATCGATGTCCATCACTACGAATTCCTGCGCGTCTGAGCGCCCCTTGCGGGTGCTGCGCGCGCTGTTGTTGCTGGTCGCGTTCCTGCCGCTGGTGGCACTTGCCAGCGGCAAGTGGATGGCGCCCGCGGTGTTGCCCGGCGCTGCCGAGCGCTGGCAGGTGCTGGGTGATGCGCAGATGCGCTGGTTCGGCATGCGCATCTACGACGCCGCGCTGTGGGTGCCGGCCGGGACGGAGTGGTCGCCCGACGCCGCGTTCGCACTGGAAATCCGCTACGGTCGTGCGATCAAGTCGCGGCGACTGGTGGATGTCAGTCTGGAAGAGATGCAGCGCCTCGAAGTGGCCGACGAAGCGCGCCTGCGATCCTGGCAGGGGCTGCTGGAGGCGGCTTTCCCCGATGTCGAGCGCGACCACACCATCATCGGCCTGCATCTGCCCGATGGCGGGGTGCGCTTCTTTCATCAGGGTCAATTGACCGTCGAGATCGACGACCCGCTGTTCGCCGAGGCCTTCTTCGCGATTTGGCTGGACGAGCGCACGCGGGCTCCGGAAATGCGGCAAGGCCTGCTCGGACTGGCCGATGAGCGCTGATCCAGCGCTGTCGTGGGGGCAGGCCCAGCCCCTGCGCCGTGTCATCGCCTATGGTGCTCTCGGCCTGCCGCTGGCATTCGCCGCACTGCCGATCTACGTACATGCGCCACAGCTCTATGCCGGAGAGGTCGGCCTGTCGCTCGCGACGGTCGGTGCGGTGCTCCTGCTGGCACGCGCGCTCGATGCACTGACTGATCCGCTGATCGGTGCCCTGAGCGATCACTATGCGCATCGCCGGCTGCTGATCCTGTTGTCACTGCCCTGGCTGGCGCTGGGTATGCTGGCCTTGCTGGCGCCGCCGGACGGCGCCGGGGCGGTGTGGCTCGGAGCGTCCGTCGTTGCGGTGACGCTGGGCTTCTCGCTGGCCACCATCAACTACAACGCCTGGGGTGCCGAAGCGGCCGAAGTGCCGGCCGACCGTACGCGCCTGGTGGCGGCGCGCGAGGCCTGTGCGCTGCTCGGCGTGGTGCTGGCCGCGGCCCTGCCGACGGTGCTGGAGCAGGATACGGCCGCCGGACTGGAGCGCCTGCTGTGGGTCTTCGTGCCGCTGCTGGTGCTGTGTGCGGGCTGGACGCTGCTCGCCGCCCCCCGTCCGGACGCGCTGTCCGATCGCAAGGCGGGCATGGTGCGGGACCTGCTGGCGGCACTGCGGCATCGTCCCTTCGCGACCTTGCTGGGCGTGTTTGCGGCGAGTGGAATTGCGGCCGCGATTCCGGCTTCCACCGTGCTCTTCTTCGTGGCCGACGTGCTCGGAGCGGAAAGCCTGGCCGGTGGCTTTCTGGTGCTGTACTTCCTCGCCGGAGCGGCCGGATTGCCGCTCTGGGTGCGCATTGCCGAGCGCGTCGGCAAGCTGCGTGCATGGCTCGCCTCGATGTTGCTGTCGGTGCTGGTATTCGGCTGGGCCGCGTCGCTGGGCGCGGGCGACCTCTTCGCGTACGGCCTGATCTGCATGCTGTCAGGCTTTGCCCTGGGCGCCGATCTGGCTTTGCCACCGGCCATGCTGGCCGATCTGCTGGCGCGTGATTTCGGGCGCGGGCAGGCGCGCGCAGGAGCCTGGTTCGGCTGGTGGAACTTCATCACCAAGGCGAATCTCGCCCTGGCGGCAGGCATTTCACTGCCCTTGCTCGGCTGGTTGGGCTATGCGCCGGGCGCGAGCGAGGGTGCGGCATTGTCTGCGCTGGCGCTGGTGTATGCCGGCTTGCCCTGCGTCGCCAAACTCGCAGCCGCGGCCCTGCTGTGGCATTTCAGACATCAACTCGATTTTGAGGGACGACTCCGATGAAGAAGCTTCTGTGTGTGCTGGCCGGCATGATCGGACTGGCCGGTTGCGGCTCGGTCGAGGTGCAGCGCTATGCCGGCGAGCAGCCTGTCCTGGATTTACGCGAATACTTCAATGGCACGCTCGACGCCCACGGCATCTTCCAGGATCGTTCTGGCGAGGTGGTCAAGCGCTTCCATGTGCTGATCGAGGCCAGTTGGCAGGGCGATGTCGGTACGCTGGATGAGCACTTCACCTATTCCGACGGCACGACCCAGCGCCGCGTGTGGACGATCACCCGGCACGATTCCGGAGGCTACACCGGCACCGCCGGCGACGTGGTCGGCGAGGCCCGCGGCGAGGCCGCCGGCAATGCCCTGCGCTGGCGGTATGTGCTGGCGCTGCCGGTGGGCGACAAGGTGTACAACGTGGACTTCGATGACTGGATGTTCCTGATGGACGATCGCGTGATGCTCAACCGTTCGGTGATGAGCAAGTTCGGCGTGCGCCTCGGTGAAGTCACGCTGTCGTTCTACAAGCGGGACGCGTGATGCCGCTGAATCGACCGATTCGTGACTGGCACGGGCGGCGTGTGTGGATTGTCGGTGCCTCCAGCGGCATCGGTGCGGCGCTGGCCGAGGCGCTCGCGGCGCGCGGTGCTCGCCTCGCGCTGTCGGCGCGCTCGCGCGAGCGGCTCGAAGCCGTGGCCGGGCGCTGCGGCGGAGCGCTGGTGGTACCGATGGACGTCACGCGGAGCGCCGATCACGCGCGCGCCGCGGCTGAAGTGCAGGCGGCCTTCGGCGCGATTGATCTGGCGGTCTTCAACGCCGGAACCTACCAGCCGCTGCGCTCCTGGGAGCTGGAACCGGAAGCGATCCGCCGCACCGTCGAGACGAATCTCATCGGCGTGATGGAGGGGGTGGCGGCCGTGACCGGCAGCATGCTGGAGCGCGGGGAGGGCGCCATCGCGCTGGTCGGCAGCGTCGCCGGCTACGGGGGCTTGCCCAAGGCGGCAACCTACGGTCCGACGAAGGCCGCGCTGATCAACTTTGCCGAGGTGCTGTACCTCGATCTGGCGCCGCGCGGGGTGGATGTGTTCGTGATCAATCCGGGATTCGTCGAGACACCGCTCACTGCCGGCAACGACTTCCACATGCCGGCGCTGATCAAGCCCGATGAGGCGGCTCGCCATATCCTCGACGGTCTCGCGCGGGGCCGTTTCGAGATTCACTTTCCGCGGCGTTTCAGCGGAGTGCTCAAGCTGCTCTCGCTGTTGCCACGCAGGCTCTATTTCCCTCTGGTACGAAGGATCACCGGCTTATGACTGACGCCGTTGAACGGGTGGTGTCGTTCTACGAGAAGCTGCAGCCCGATACGCTGCATGGCCTGCGCGAACTGTACGCGCAGCACGCGCGCTTCAAGGATCCCTTCAATGATGTGATCGGTCATGAAGCCATCCTGCGCATCTTCGAGCACATGTTCGCCAGCCTGGAGTCCCCCCGTTTCCTGGTGACCACCCGCATCGGTGACGACACCCGCTGCGCGCTCGAATGGGTGTTCACCTTCGCTCTCTCCGGGCGGGCATTCGAGGTGCGTGGCATGAGCGTGCTGACCTTCGATGATGACAAGAGGATTTCCTCGCACCGTGACTACTGGGATCCGGCCGAGGAGGTGTATGCCAGATTGCCGGGAGTGGGTGTGATCTTTCGCTGGTTGCGGCGTCGCATGTCTGCAACGTCCCCTTGACGGCTCCGGAATCGGCTCTGGTAGCGGTTTCCGGGAGTTCGTGACGAGGTGCACGACTTTTGATCTGGATCATGGAATGCGGCGGAAAAATCGTCTTGCCGCTCAGAAAGTGCTTGTGGCACACTCCGCCACGGCATACGGAAAAGCGCGCCAGCACAAGATTTCAAACGAAACAGAGCGCGCAAGCCAATCCATCGCGTCAGGAAGTCGGGGAACGACCTGGTAAGGCGGAAGTGGGTAAGGGTCGTGCCTCGGTAGTACTTCATCGTGAACTGCAACCCGCAGGGTTCGTTCACACGCAACGGAACGGTGGTTTCCGTGCAATGCGTTGATGTCTACACGGGGGAATTGGGGCATGAGTCTTTTCGGTCGCCTTGCAGCGTCGGGCCTTATGCTTGTAGCGGCGCATCCAGCGTTCGCTCAGGCGAAATACAATCTTCAAGAGCCGGTCACACCGGTCGCGGAGCAGATCTACGATCTGCACACCCTGATGCTGGTCATCTGTCTGGTGATCTTCATCCTGGTGTTCGGGGTGATGTTCTATTCGATCTTCGCCCACCGCAAATCCAAAGGCGCCGTTGCGGCGCACTTTCACGAGAACACCACGGTCGAGGTCCTGTGGACCATCGTTCCGGTGTTCATCCTCGTCGGCATGGCCTGGCCGGCGACCAAGACCATCATCGACATGCGTGATGCCTCCGCGCCGGACATCACGATCAAGGCAACCGGATACCAGTGGAAGTGGGGCTACGACTACGTCGTGGGCGAAGGGGAGGGCGTCAGCTTCGTGTCCACCCTGATCACTCCGCGCAGCCAGATCGAGAACCGCGAGTCGAAAGGCGAAAACTACCTCCTTGAAGTCGATAACCCGGTCGTCGTGCCGGTCGGCAAGAAGGTTCGCGTGCTGCTCACCGCCAACGACGTCATCCACGCCTGGTGGGTGCCGGCGCTGGGTGTGAAGCAGGACGCCATTCCCGGCTTCATTCGCGATGCATGGTTCCGCGCCGACAAGGAAGGGGTGTATCGCGGCGTCTGTGCGGAGCTGTGCGGACGTGACCATGCCTACATGCCGATCGAGGTGCATGTGGTGTCCGAGCAGGCTTATGCCGAGTGGGTGGCTTCGAAGAAGCCGGTGGAAGTGGCTTCGAGCGACAGCAGTGTGGTGGCGGAAGTCGTTGCTTCCGCTCCGGAGGCGGCCGCCGCGACCGAAGCGCCCACAGCGGCTCCGGCTGCAGCAGCCCAGCCCGCGGCGGACGGCGGTCAGCTGTACGCCAGCAACTGTGCTGCCTGTCATCAGCCCAACGGCAACGGTCTGCCGCCGGCCTTCCCGGCGCTGGCAGGTTCGGCGGTGGTCACCGGAGAGCCTGCAGGGCTGATCGAGGTGTTGCTGAAGGGACGGCCCGGCACGGCGATGGCTTCGTTCGGGCACCTTGCAGATGCAGACATCGCAGCCATCGCGACCCACGTGCGCGGCAGCTGGGGCAACGGTGCAGGTGCCGTTGCCGCGGATGCCGTCGCCGCAGCGCGCTGAGGCTCACCAATCCAGCATCGAGCGAGCGCGTCGTGACAGCATGACGCGTCGCATCTGATCCAGAATTCGACAGCTCAATCCCCGCCGGGACGAACACGGCGGGGCCCAGAGAAGGAGGCAGCATGGCGGCGGTTACCCCAGAGCACGCGGACGATCACCATCACGATCATCACGGCCCGACCGGGCTGATGCGGTGGATCACCACCACCAACCACAAGGACATCGGCACGATGTACCTGATCTTCAGCTTCGTCATGTTCCTTGCGGGGGGCGTGATGGCGCTGACGATCCGGGCCGAACTGTTCCAGCCCGGCCTGCAGGTCGTGGCGCCCGAGTTCTTCAACCAGCTGACGACCCTGCACGGCCTCGTGATGGTGTTCGGCGCGATCATGCCGGCCTTTGTCGGCTTCGCGAACTGGCAGATCCCGTTGATGATCGGTGCCAGCGACATGGCTTTCGCGCGCATGAACAACTGGAGCTTCTGGCTGCTGCCGCCGGCCGCGCTGCTGCTCATCGGTTCGTTCTTCGTGCCGGGTGGCGCCACCGCGGCGGGCTGGACGCTGTATCCGCCGTTGTCCATCCAGATGGGCATGGGCATGGACATGGCGATCTTCGCGGTGCACATCATGGGCATCAGTTCGATCATGGGCGCCATCAACATCGTCGTGACCATCCTCAACATGCGCGCGCCGGGCATGACGATGATGAAGCTGCCGCTGTTCGCCTGGACCTGGCTGATCACCGCCTACCTGCTGATCGCCGTGATGCCGGTGCTCGCCGGTGCCGTGACCATGCTGCTGACCGACAAGTTCGCCGGCACCAGCTTCTTCAGTGCCGCCGGCGGTGGTGACCCGGTCATGTACCAGCACATCTTCTGGTTCTTCGGTCATCCCGAGGTGTACATCCTGATCCTGCCGGCGTTCGGCATCATCTCGGCAATCGTTCCGACCTTCGCGCGCAAGCCGCTGTTCGGTTACAGCTCGATGGTCTACGCGACTGCGTCCATCGCCTTCCTGTCGTTCATCGTGTGGGCGCACCACATGTTCACGGTGGGCATGCCGGTGGTGGGCGAGCTGTTCTTCATGTACGCAACCATGATGATCGCGGTGCCGACCGGGGTGAAGGTGTTCAACTGGGTGTCGACCATGTGGAAGGGCTCGATGACCTTC
>JAJLLM010000101.1:0-5247 GCA_033837965.1 Pseudazoarcus pumilus | reverse complement strand
GCTGTGGGCCGAGGAGCTGGCGGTGATCGCCCCGGCCGCTCAGGTGACGGCGCTGGGCGTGATCACGCCGGCCGAACTGGTGGCGGATCATCCGCTGCTGGAGCATCCGGCCTTTTCGTGGCGCTGTCTGGTGGACCGTTTTGGCCCGGTGCGCCGGCTGCGTGAGCCGGACATGGTGTGCCACGACATGTACGCCATCCTGATGGCCTGCGCGCGCGGCGAGGGCCTCGCGCTATTGCCGCAACGCCTGACGCGCGACATGCGTGCCCGCCTGGGTCTGGCCGTGGCGCACCCGCTGCGCGTGCCGGCCAAGAGCTACGTGCTGTTGCTCTCCGCCGCCGGGCGCGAACGCCCGGTGGTGCAGGCCTGCGCCGACGTGCTGGCGGGGCTGGCCGCAGCCGGCGGCTGAATGCCGGTGGTCTTGCACCAAACCTCATTTCAGCCCGCACCGCAGCGCTTGCGATTAGCCTGAACGGCCTGTCCTGCTTGAGGCGGCCGTGATGACGACCCCTGCATTGGTGGCGCTGTTCGTCACCCTCTTCGTACTCGCCATCGTGCCGAGCACCAGCGTACTGACGGTGGTCGCGCGCGCCGCCTCCGGCGGCACGGCGCATGGCGCGCTGGCGGCGCTCGGCGTGGTGACGGGCGACGTGCTCTACATCTGCCTGGCCCTGTTCGGCCTGAGCGCACTGATGGCCGTGTCCGGCCCGTGGTTGGACTACCTGCCGCTGCTCGCGGCGGCGGTGCTGGGCTGGCTGGCGTGGTCGCTGTGGCAGGTCGGCGCGGCGCGCGTGGCGAAGCCGGCGGGCGGCGGCCGGGCGAGCTTCGCAGCGGGGCTGGCGGTGACGCTGGTGGACTACAAGGCCATTGGCTTCTATCTGCTGCTGTTGCCGGGCTTCGTCGATCTGTCTGCGTTATCGGTCTCTGATGCGCTGCGCGTGCTGCTGATAGCCGTAGTGGCGGTGTTCGCGGCCAAATTTGCGTATGTGCTGGCGCTGCATCAGGTAACGGGTTGGCTGGGCGACGGCCGCGCGCGGAACCTGAACCGCCTTGCCGCGCTGGTGCTGGCGGTGGTTGCGCTGCTTGTGCTGCTGCGCATGGCGGGGTGAATTCCGGTGCTGCGCGCGCCAGCCGGTTTCAGCGCCGGTGGGCTGGCGATGCCTACAGTGACTTCGCAAGGCCCGCATCCGGGCGCACTGACGAAGGAGCCACGCCATGTCCAGCAGCTTACCGGTCCTGTTCGAAACCAATGCCCGCGGCATTGCCCTGATCACACTTAACCGTCCGGCGGTGCACAACGCCATCGACCCTGATCTGCTCGAACGCCTGTCCGCCGTGCTGGCCGAGCTGGGAAGCGACGAGGCCGTGCGCGCGGTGATCCTGACCGGCGCCGGCGATGCGGTGTTCTCGGCCGGCGCCGACATCCGTTACCTCCACCAGGCCTCGCCGCTGGCGGTGCGCGAACTGGCAATGCAGGCAGTGCGCGTCACGGGTCAGCTGGAGAACCTCGGCAAGCCGACGGTGGCGGCACTCAACGGTCACACCTTCGGCGGCGGGCTGGAGATTGCCGAGGCGTGCATGCTGCGTGTGGCGGTGGCGGGCGCGCAGCTCGGCCACCCGGAGGTGCGCATCGGCGCAGTGGCTGGCTTTGGCGGCACGACACGGCTGGCGCGGCTGGTCGGCAAGGGGCGTGCGGCGGAGATGCTGCTGACCGGGCGCGCCATCGAGGCTGACGAGGCGCTGCGCATCGGGCTGGTCAATGCCGTGGTACCGCGTGCGGCGCTGCTGACCGAGGTCACGGCGCTGCTCGACACGGTGCTGGCGCAATCCCCCACGGCCGTGCGCCTGACCTGGGAAGCGCTGCACCGAGGGCTGAATCTGCCGCTGGAAGAGTCTGCCGCCTTGGGAGCGGACTATTTCGGGCTGGTCGCGACCACGTCGGAGTTCCGTCAGGGCACGCGGCGCTTTCTCGACAAGGGGGCGGTGCGAGAGGCGGCGCTGTGAAGCCGTGGGGCGGCGCAGGCGCGCCAGTGAGGCTTGTCCGCATCGTTCAGGGCACCGGGGCGAGCTGGCATGAAATCCGTTGCCGGATTGCCAAGCGCACCTCAACCCGTGGCCGGCTGCGTCTGCCATGCTGGCGGCGCTGAAACTGGAGAGAAGCGATGCAGAACAGGATTGCTCAGGGCTTCGGGCCCGACAACCGCGAACGCCTGCCGATGCCGGCGCTGGAGGCGCTGGACGAGGCCCAGCGCGCAGCCGCCGAGGCCTTGATCGCGGGGCCGCGCAAGGGCGTGAAGGGGCCGTTCATTCCGCTGCTGCGCAGCCCGAAGCTGCTTGACGGGCTGGCGCGCACCGGCGAGACGCTGCGCTTCGGCTCGGTCTTGCCGCAGCGCGTGAACGAGTTCGTGACGCTGATCGTGGCGCGCCACACCGCCAATCAGTTCGAGTGGGCGATCCATCACCCGCTGGCGCTGACGGCCGGTACGGCGCGTGAGACGCTGGACGATCTGGCAGTGGGGCGCTGGCCCTGTTCGATGTCGGCCGACGAATCCGCTGCATGGGATTTCACGCGTGAGGTGCTCGATCACCACGGCGTGTGTGACGCCACGTATGCCGACGCCGTCGGGCGCTGGGGTGAGCAGGGCGTGGTGGAGCTGACCGCGCTGATCGGCTACTTCGTGTGCGTGTGCTGGGTCATGAACGTGGCGCGCACGCCAGCGCCGGGCGCGCCCGAAGGCGGGCCGCTGAAGCCGTTTCCGGGCTGAGGTCGGGTGCGTCGGAGCCCGCGTGCTGGGCACGCCACGGCGAGTTTGATCGTCCCCGAACGGGTCGCGCTGGCGATGTAATATGTCAGCCCGCTTCAGCTGTCTGGCAGAGGCGTAGCGCAGGAGGTGTGCGATGACGATTTCACGTGGTGTGATGGGGCTTGCGGCCTTGGCCGCGTTGATCGGCTTGCAGGGCTGCGTGGTGCAGGGCGAGCCGGTGCCCGACAGGCGGCCGGGTCACGATCAGGGCGTGATGATTCCGCCGGGGCATATGCCGCCGCCGGGCAAGTGCCGCATCTGGTACCCCGACCAGCCGCCGGGTCAGCAGCCGCCGCCGGGCGAGTGCGGTGATCTGATCTATCGTGTGCCGCCCGGCGCGGTGTTCGTGCGCGGCTAAGCTTCCACATGCCGGCGGTGATTCGGCCGGTTTTCATTTCAGAGGATTTCGATGAGCTCGTTGTTTTCCCCGTTGCAACTCGACGCACTCCAGCTTGCCAACCGCGTCGTCATCGCGCCGATGTGCCAGTACTCCGCCGAGGACGGCTGCGCCACCGACTGGCATCTGATGCACCTGGGCCAGCTGGCGATGTCCGGCGCCGGCCTGCTGATCCTGGAGGCCACGGCGGTGCGGCCGGAAGGGCGCATCTCGCCGCAAGATCTGGGGCTGTATTCGGATGCCAATGAGGTGGCGCTGGCGCGCGTGATCGGCGCCGTGCGCAAGTACGCCGATCTGCCGATCTGCGTGCAACTGGCACACGCCGGGCGCAAGGCATCCAGCTACGCGCCGTGGCTGGGCGGTTCGCTGGTGCCGGCCGAGCAGGGCGGTTGGCAGCCGCTGGCACCGTCGCCCGTGGCGCACGGGCGCGACGAGCCGCCGCCGGCCGAACTGACCGAAGCCGATCTGAACGCCATCCGCGATGCCTTCGTGGTGTCGGCGCAGCGCGCGGCGCGCCTCGGGCTGGACGCCATCGAGCTGCACGGCGCGCACGGCTATCTGCTGCACCAGTTCCTGTCGCCGCTCTCCAACCTGCGCACCGATGCCTACGGCGGTTCGCTGGAGAACCGCATGCGCTTCCCGCTGGAAGTGTTCGATGCGGTGCGCGCGGTGTTCCCCGCCGGCAAGCCGGTGGGCATGCGCATCTCCGCCAGTGACTGGGTAGAGGGTGGCTGGGACGTGGCGCAGAGCCTGGAATTCGCCGCGGCACTGGAAGCGCGCGGCTGCGCCTTCATCCATGTGTCCAGCGGCGGCCTGTCGGTGGAGCAGAAGATTCCGCTCGGGCCGGGGTATCAGGTGCCGTTCGCACGTCAGGTGCGCAAGCACGTAAAGATGCCGGTGATCGCGGTCGGTCTGCTGACCGAGCCGGAGCAGGCCGAAGCCATTCTGGCCGATGGCGATGCCGATGCGGTGGCACTGGCGCGCGGCATGCTGTGGGACCCGCGCTGGCCGTGGCACGCCGCCGCCAAGCTGGGCGGCACGGTGAAGGCGCCGCCGCAGTACTGGCGCTGTGAGCCGCGGGAATTCAAGGGTGTGTTCGGCGACACCACCACCGGCCAACGGTAGAAGCTACTGCGCGGGCCGATAGCTGCGTTGCGCGGTGCTCGCTCCCTCGCCTACCTATCCTGGTATGTCTCGGTCGCTGTGCGCCGCGCGCCTTGCTCTCGGCCCGCTCGCTACGCTTCTTCTACGCGCGCTTCAGCCGCGCAGGCTGGAGGTGATCTGCGCCAGATCGACGGTGCGTGCCTTCTCGGCGATCTGCCCGGCGTATTGCTGCTGCAAGCCTTTCGCCTGACCGAACCATTCGGTGAACTCGGCTTTCAGCGCGGCGGTATCGAGCTTGCGGCCGCCGCCGTAGTAGCTGATGGCGACCTTGCCGATGGCCCAGGTGGTGGCAAACGAGAAGGCTGCGCCGGTGGCCGTGCCTCCGACTGCGCGCCCGGCCTTGCCGAAGACCTTGCCGAGCAGGCCGCCGACCAGCTTGCGGCCGATCTGCTCGACGTACTGGCCGGTCATGCCGACGCCGGCAGCGGCCAGGAAGTCGGTGATGTGACCGCGATCCAGCTCATAGCCGTAGCTCTTGCCGATGCGGTACACCAGCCGCAACTGCAGCGGGATGATGGCCATCGAGGCCATGGACTGCGGTAGAAGTTCGAGCGCGCCGTTGAGGATGGAGGCGTTGAGGATCATGCGGTCGAGTTCCGCCTGGTCCGGTGCCGGGGCGGCGGCGGTGCTGGCAGCCGGGGGCGGTGCTGGCAGGTCCGCGGGCACCGGCGGCAGGGCGCCGTCGACCGGGGCGTCGGCAAGGGCGTCGGCTTCATCGACCAGCGCATGCGCGCGTCCCGCGTCCAGCCCGAGCAGGGCGGCGAGGCGTTCCAGGAAGGCGGTCTCGTCCGCGCTGTGGTGGCCGTCGGCGTCGCACACGCCCACCGCGGTTTCAAAAGCGAGCTGGCGCAGCTCCGGCGCATCGAGCGCGGCGGTGGCGTC
>JAJLLM010000100.1:0-9704 GCA_033837965.1 Pseudazoarcus pumilus | reverse complement strand
ATCGTCCGGCAGCAGGCCCTTGGCCATGGACATGGCGATATAGGGGATGCCCGACTTCTCCACGAATTCCTTCACCAGGTCATCGCACTGGGCATAGGAGGCGCCTTTGCCGAGGATGATGAGTGGCTTCTTGGCCGACTTCAGCAGGCCGAGCGCGCGGTCCACGGCGGCCTGCGACGGGAACTGGGCCGGTGCGGGCTCAACCACCTTGATGAGCGAGTTTTGGCCCTTCAGCGCGTCCATGGTCTGGCCGAGCCGCGAGGCCGGGATGTCGAGGTAGACACCGCCGGGACGGCCGGACAAGGCTGCGCGAACAGCGCGCGCCACGCCGACACCGATGTCCTCGGCGTGCAGGATGCGGTAGGCGGCCTTGCACAGCGGCTTGGCGATGGCAAGCTGGTCCATTTCCTCGTAGTCGCCCTTCTGCAGGTCGACGATCTCGCGCTCGGACGAGCCGGAGATCATGATCATCGGGAAGCAGTTGACGGTGGCGTTGGCCAGCGCGACCAGACCGTTCAGGAAGCCGGGCGCGGACACGGTCAGCGCGACACCGGGCTTCTGCGTCATGTAGCCGGCGATGGCGGCGGCATTCACGGCGTTGGCTTCATGACGGAAGCCGATGAACTTCATGCCACGCGACTGCGCCAGACGCGCGAGGTCCGTGACGGGGATGCCGACGAGGCCGTAGATGGTGTTGAGATCGTTGGCCTTGAGGGCGTCGATCAGCAGGTTGAAGCCGTCCGTCATTTCCTGGGATTGCATGTGAAAACCCTCGGATTGAGTGTCGGTAGTCGTGTTCATGGTGAATGCTCTCTTCGTTGTATGTCGATAAAGGTTGAGCAGCGTGGCTGGCTTTGCGGGCGCTCGCTGCACCCCGTTCGGGGCGGTGCAGGTCTGCCCGCGGGTCGCCTGCACGTCTTCACGTGTCGGCGGGCGGCGCCGGACGCCAGCAATCTCCGACGAAGTTTGTCTGGGAGATACCCGTACCTATGAAGCGAGCGCATCATAGCGATGCGGTCCTGCCACGATCATTGACCCCGGTCAACTTTAACGGGAGAATACGCCGTTAGTCGTATGGGCGACGGGAACCCGGCCATCTATGTCTCCAGTCGAGAAACACCCGGAAAAGAACATCATCCGCGTCCAGCTCAGGCAGAACCAGATCCTGAAGGAACTCGGTGAAGTCGATATGGAGGCGCTGGAGCCCCACCTCACCGTGGTCGACTGTCACAAGGGCGACTTCCTGCTGCACCAGGGCGTGCACGAGATGGAACAGTATTTCGTGCTCGACGGCGTGCTCAAGCGAGTCGTCACCAACCAGCAAGGCAAGCGCATGATCCTGCGCTTCACCGAAGAGCGCAGCATGGAAACAAGCTACGCAGCCTGGCGCCTCAAGACCCCCACGCCTTACAGCATAGTCTCCGTTACCAAAGCGCGCGTCGCGAAATTGCCGATGCAGCAATGGGTCGCCCTGATCGAGAACATCCCGCACCTGAAGCAGCATTTCGAGTACGAAGTGATGCGGCTGATGAGCGAGATCATGGCGCACACCATCACGCTGCATCTGCTCGACGCCCCCGGTCGCGTGCACCGCTTCCTGCGCAAGCAACCGGAACTGTTCGATCGCATTCCGAAGAAGGAGCTTGCCTCCTATCTCAACATCTCGTCCGAGACGCTGAGCCGCCTCAAGCACCAGGGCAAGATCTGAAGCTTCCGCAGCACAAATGAAAAAGGGGCCTTCGGCCCCTTTGTCGTTCACCGCGTCGGCAATCAGCCTTCGACGGTGGCGATGCGCAGCAGGTTGGTGCTACCCGGCATGCCGAAGGGCATGCCCGCCGTGATGGCAATCATGTCGCCCGGCTTGGCAAAACCTTCCTCGTGCGTGACCTTGGTGGCCACCGCAACCATGTCGGTCACCGAATTGACGTCGTCCACCACCTTGGCATGCACGCCCCACACGAAGGCCATGCGACGCGCCGTTTCGAGCTTCGGCGTGATGCACACGATGGGCGCAGTCGGACGCTCGCGCGCGGCGCGCATCGAGGTCGTGCCCGAGGTGGTGTAGGTCACGGTCGCCGTGGCACCGACGATCTTGGTCACGCCACGCAGCGCCGAGCAGATCGCATCGGCCGAGGTCGACAGCGGCTCCGGGTGCTGAGCATCAATCAGCGTGCGGTACAGCGGATCGCCTTCCACTTCGCGGATGATGCGGTCCATCATCGCCACCGCCTGCACCGGGAAGGCGCCGCTGGCCGATTCGGCCGACAGCATGACCGAGTCAGCACCGTCATACACGGCACCGGCCACGTCCGAAGCTTCGGCACGGGTCGGGGTCGGGGCGGAGATCATGGATTCGAGCATCTGGGTGGCCACGATGCTCGGCTTGCCGTGCTCACGGCAGGCACGCAGGATGCGCTTGGAAGCGCTCGGCACACGCTCCGGCGGCAGTTCCACGCCGAGGTCACCACGCGCAACCATGACGGAGTCGGACAGACGCACGATCTCGTCGAGGTGATCCAGCGCCTGCGGCTTCTCCAGCTTGGTCATCAGCAGCGCGCGGCCGCCGATGATGTCACGCGCCTCGTGCAGGTCTTCCGGACGCTGCACGAAGGACAGCGCCACGAACTCCACGCCCAGCGACAGCGCGAAGTCCAGGTCACGGCGATCCTTCTCGGTCAGCACCGGAATCGGCAGCACGGCGTCGGGCACGTTGACGCCCTTGCGGTCCGACAGCGGGCCGCCGGTCACGACTTCGGTACGGATCTGCGTGCCGTTGCTGTCGAGCACCTTCAGGCGCAGCTTGCCGTCGTCGAGCAGCAGCGACTGGCCAGCCTTGACGGCCTCGAACAGTTCCGGGTGCGGCAGGCACACACGGGTCTCGTCGCCCGGCGTGGTATCGCGGTCGAGCGTGAACTGGGCGCCCGCCTGCAGCACGATGCGGCCGGCTGCAAAGGTGCCGATGCGCAGCTTCGGGCCCTGCAGGTCGGCGAGGATGCCGATCGGACGGCCGACCTTGCGCTCGACCTCACGCACTACGTCGTAGCGCGCCTTGTGATCTTCATGGGTGCCGTGGCTGAAGTTGAAGCGGAAGACATCCGCACCGGCCTCGAACAGCTTCTGGATGATTTCCGGGCTGGAGCTTGCCGGGCCCAGCGTGGCGATGATTCGGGCATTACGTTCGCGTCGCATTGTTGTTGTCCTGATGAATACGTTGTTGTTCATTGCCGGATCGGCTGCGTGGCTCCGTGCAACATACGCCGCCAGCATGACGACGATGTTGCCGGCGGCACGCGCCGGATCACACCTGGCCGCGGCCCGCGATGCCGGCGACCAACCACTTCCTCCCCTGCTTCGGCGTCGCGGCCTTGCGACCGGCGCCCGGACCCCGCGCGTACGAGGCCCGAAAACAAACGGCCGCATTCACCGAATGCGGCCGTCGGGGCGGGCGGCGCACGCTGCCCGCCCCGATGTGTCGATCAGCCTTGGGCGATCTGGTGATTCGACATGATCTCGATCGCACGGCACAGCGCCGAGTGGTCGGCAGCCGACAGACCGTTGGCGGCGCAGGCGTTCATCAGCTCTTGCGCGGTGGCGGTGTTCGGCAGCGAAACGCCCATCGACTTGGCACCCTGCAGCGCCAGGTTCAGGTCCTTCTGGTGCAGTTCGATGCGGAAGCCCGGGTTGAAGGTGCGCTTCACCATGCGCTCACCATGCACTTCCAGGATGCGCGAGTTGGCAAAGCCACCCATCAGCGCCTGACGCACTTTTGCGGGGTCGGCACCGGCCTTGGAGGCGAACAGCAGCGCTTCGGCCACGGCCTGGATGTTCAGCGCCACGATGATCTGGTTGGCGACCTTGGTGGTCTGGCCGTCGCCGTTGGCGCCGACGAGAGTGATGTTCTTGCCCATCAGCTCGAACAGCGGCTTGACCTTGTCGAAGGCGGCTTCGGTGGACGAACCGACCATGATGGTCAGGCTGGCGGCCTTGGCACCGACTTCACCGCCCGACACCGGAGCGTCGAGGTAGTCGCAGCCCAGCGCGACGATGCGCTTGGCGAAATCCTTGGTGGCGATCGGCGAGATCGAGCTCATGTCGACCACGATCTTGCCCTTGGAGAGACCCGCGGCAACGCCGTTCTCGCCGAACAGCACGGCTTCGACATGGGGGGTGTCCGGCACCATCGTGATGATGATGTCGGCGTTCTTGGCCACTTCGGCGCCGCTGGCGCAGGCCGTTGCACCACCACTGACCAGTTCGGCCGGCGGAGCCTTGACGTCGTGCACGAACAGCTGATGACCACCCGCCTGCAGGTGACCCGCCATCGGGGCACCCATGATGCCGAGACCAATGAATCCAACTTTAGCCATGTCTTTCTCCAAAAATGTCCAGTTCCATACTGCAGCCGGCAGGCGGAAGCGCCGCCGGTTCTGGCCGGTCGCGGGCCTCACAGCACACCCCGACGGCACACCCCGCTGATGTCCTCGTCGGACGCAGGGAATTTTGTCGGGTGCATGTTAAAGGCAAACGGCGGCTTTGATAAGAACACAAAATATCGCTTGATCCGATACCCAGGGTATCGACAGCACCCCCGGTCGCGCGTGGACACCCGCTTCGCGCCGCGCCTATCATCGCCTCAGGTCACGAACGGGAGACTTCGACGTGCGATTCACGAGCCTGCTACACGGCGCTCTTGCGGCCACCACCCTGCTCGCGGGCGCAGCCCTGGCAGACGGCTACTACGCCGGCATCGAGGGCGCGCGCGAACGCCTGCGCTTCGAGCCGCATTATTACGAGGCCGACGGCACGCCCGACGGCAGCTTCGTCAATCGCGCCCGCGGCAGTGCCGGCGCCCTCTTCGGCGGCCACCGCTGGACGCTGTCACCGGACTTCTCGCTCGCCGTCGAAGCGCGCCTCGCCATCAGCGACACGCGCTGGCGGCTGCGCATCCCGGACGAACCGGCCTCCCTGCACTACGACATCCCGTATTCCGCCAGCCTCACCCTGCAGCCTGCCTGGCACCTCAGCGACCGTCTGGCGCTGTTTGCCGAAGCCGGCATTGCGCTCGGACGCATCCATGAACGCAAGTGGGACAGCCCTGCCAGCACCTACGACGAACGCCGCTGGCGCCCCGGCGCCGTGCTCGGCGTCGGCCTCAGCCTGCGCCTTGGCGACGCCTGGAGCGCACGCCTGGGGTATCGCGAAACGCGTTACCGCGAGTTGCGCTACGAAGGCCGCGACGGCGGAGGGACCGTCGTCGAGCGCATCCACGACAAACCGCGGCAGGCCGACTGGCACCTCGGCCTGATGCGTCACTTCTGAGCCTCCGATGCAGATCGTCATCGACCTGCCCGACTGGCTTGCCGAACTCAATCGCCAGCCGCTGCGGCTCGATGCCGATACCGCCATGCAGCTGGCCATCGAGGCGGCCGAGCGCAACGTCGACGACGGTGGCGGTCCGTTCGGTGCGGTCGTGGTCGATGCCGCGGGCGGTGTGCTCGGGGTCGGCGTCAATCGCGTGCTCCCGGCTGGCGCCTCCTTCCTCCACGCCGAGATGCTGGCCCTGCTGCTGGCGCAACGCAGGCTCGGCAGCCACGACCTCTCGCGCAACGGCCCCGTCACCCTGTTCACCACCTGCGAACCTTGCGCCATGTGCCTCGGCGCGCTGCCCTTCGCCGGCATCGCCGCCCTCGTGTGCGGCGCCCACGAAGCCGACGCCCGTGCCGCCGGCTTCGACGAAGGCGCCAAGCCGGCCGACTGGGCCGGCACGCTGCGCCAGCGCGGCATTCACGTCACTACAGCCTTCCACGCAGCTGCGGCCGCAGCCACCCTGCAGCGCTATCGCCGCATCGGCGGCAGGGTGTACTAGAGCGCCGGCCTCTGCCTGACCTGGCGGTCACGGCCAATCCGCCCGAACCAATCGCCGGGCAGGCAGTCCGTTACGCACTGCCCCACGCGAGCCGCCGATGATCCGCCTGCAAGACCTCTCCATGCACTACACGCTCGACACCACGCGCATCGACATCCTGCGCGGCGTGAATGTCGACATCGCCGCCGGCGAGCGAGTCGCCATCGCAGGCCCGTCCGGCTCGGGCAAGACCTCGCTGCTGTTGCTGCTGGCCGGGTTGGAGCGCCCTGCGGCCGGCCGCGTGTTCTTCGACGACGTGGCGCTCGACAGCCTCGACGCCGACGCGCTCGCCGACCTGCGGCGCGACCGCATGGGCATCGTATTCCAGTCCTTCCACCTCGTGCCCAGCCTCACCGCGCTGGACAATGCCGCCCTGCCGCTGGAGATCGCCGGTTGGCGCGACGCCCGCGAACGTGCCCGCGCCCTGCTCGAACAGGTCGGCCTCGGCGCCCGCCTGCACCATCACCCCGCCGAACTCTCGGGCGGCGAGCAGCAACGCGTCGCCATCGCCCGCGCGCTGGTGCACGGCCCCAAGCTGCTGCTCGCCGACGAGCCCACCGGCAACCTCGACGACCGCACCGGCGGCGCCATCGGCGAACTGCTGCTCGATCTGCACCGCGAAACGGACACCACGCTGGTACTCGTCACGCATGACATGGACTTCGCGCGCCGTTGCGACCGCGTGCTGCGCCTCACCGATGGCCGTCTGGTCGAGGACGCCGGAGACGCCCGTGCGCATGCTGCTTGAGCTGGCCTGGCGCGACCTGCGCGGCGCCAGCCGCACGCTGTGGGTGTTCTGCGCCTGCCTAGCGCTGGGCGTAGCGCTGATCGCCGCCAGCGGCGGGGTGTACAAACAGGTCGGTGACGCGCTGCTGGCCAACACCCGCGCGCTGTTCGGCGGCGACGTCGAGGTGCAGAGCCGTGCGCCGCTGGCCGACGACGTCGTCACATGGATGAACGAACGCGGCACGGTTTCGCGGCTGGTGGAGTTCCGCACCATGCTGATGAGCGAGGCCGGCGACGCCCAACTCGTCGAACTGCAGGCGGTGGACGATGCCTACCCGCTGGTCGGCGAGCTGGTGCTCGATCCCGCTGCCAACCTCAGCGACGCCCTTGCGCCGCGCGACGGGGTGCACGGTCTGGCCATCGACCCGGCCGTGGCCTCGCGTCTGGCGCTCAAAGTGGGCGAGCGCATCGAGGTCGGCTTTGCCGAGATGGAGGTGCGCGCCATCACCCTGCGCCAGCCTGACCGCAGCCTGAATGCCGACTGGCGCGGTCCGCCGGTGCTGATCAGCGCCGACGCGCTGGAGGCCACCGGCCTGCTCGCGCCCGGCGCGCGGCCCGAATTCCATTACCGCGTACGCACCGACCTCGCGCCCGACGACTGGCGCGAAGCCTTCATGGCCGCCCACCCGCAGTCCGAAGCCGAAATCCGTACCTTCATCGAGCGCAACGCGCGGCTGGGCGAAGTGCTTGGCCAGATCGGCTCGGGCGTGCTGCTGATCGGATTCTCCGCACTGTTCATCGGCGGGCTGGGCGTCTTCAACAGCGTGCAGGCCTGGCTGCAGGGCAAGCTCGGCACGCTCGCCACGCTGCGCGCCATCGGGCTGCGCGACGGCCGGCTGGCCACGCTGGTCTTGCTGCAGGTCGGCATGTTGGCGGCAGCGGCGAGTCTGGCCGGGGCGATTGCCGGCGGCGCGCTGGCCGCGGCCGGTGCCGGCGTGATGGCCGAGCGTCTGCCGCTGCAATCCACCCTCGCCGCGCTGCCCGGCCCGCTCGCCGTAGCCTGGCTGTTCGGCGTGCTCACGGCGCTGGTGTTCGCGCTGCCGGCGCTCGGCCGCGCGCTGTCGGTCAGCCCGGCCGCGCTGTTCCGCGGGTTGGCCGGCGTGAAGACGCACCTGCCCACCGGCTGGCGCAACGCCACGCTGGCCGGCGCGGTAGCAGTCGCGCTGCTGGTGATCCTCGCCATGCCCGACCCGCTCTTCGGTGCGGCCTTCGTCGTCGCGCTGGCGGTGCTGCTGGGCCTGCTCGAAGGACTGGTACGCTTGCTGCGCGGCGCGGCCCGGCGTCTAGCCGACGACCCGCGCCTGTCCGGCCGCTTTGCGCTGAGGCTGGCGCTGTCCGGCCTGTACCGCAAGGATTCACCGCTGCGCCCCACGCTGCTGTCGCTCGGCTCGGCCATGACGCTGCTGGTGGCCTCCACGCTGGTGGTGCTGGCGCTGCTGCAGACCATCGACGAAACCGTGCCGGAGAATTCGCCGGCGCTGGTCTTCTATGAAGTCTCGCCCGCCCAGCGCGCCGAGTTCGAAGCCGTGCTCAATGAATCGCCCAGCCTGGAACGTCTGTCCATCGCGCCGCTGGTGTTGGGCCGGCTGGCGCAGGTCGGTGACGAAGTGCTGGCCGACAGCGGTGACGCCCAGCGCCGCCGCGAGGCCCGCGACGAACACAAGATGAGCCACCTGCAGGACAACTTCGACGACGTCGTGCTGCGCAGCGGCGCGTGGTGGCCGAGCGACTACGCCGGCCCGCCGGTGGTGGCCATGGAAGACCGCGAGGCGGATCAGCTCGGCCTGCAGGTCGGCGACCGTCTCAGCTTCAACATCGGCGGCCAGCCGCTACAGGCCGCACTGGTGGCCATCTACGGTCAGCGGCGTTTCCAATCGCGCCTGTGGCTGGAGGCCATCTTCCCCGACGGCGTGCTCGACCCCTTCGTCACGCGCTACGTCGGCATGGCGTGGATGGATGCGGACGAAGCGCTCACCGCGCAGAACCGCATCGCCGCCGCCCAGCCCAACGTCGTCACGGTGCGCACCGCTGCGCTGCTGGCCGAGGCACGCTCGCTGCTCGGCAGCGCCGCCGCCGGGCTGGCTGCCATCGGCGGCGTGACGCTGCTGGCAAGCCTGCTGGTGCTGGTCAGCGTGGTCACCGCCAACCGCGTGCGACAGGTCTATCTCGCCACGCTCTTGCACACGCTGGGCGCGCGCCTGTCGGCCATCCGCGCCAGCCTGCATGTGGAATACCTGCTGCTCGCGCTGGTGACCTCGGTGTTCGCCGCGCTGGCCGGCAGCGCGCTGGCCGCCATGCTGCTGCACTGGCGCATCGGGCTGGAAACACCCGTCGCGTGGTGGCCCGGCGCGGCCGTGGCCTTCACCGTCGCCAGCGTAGCCTTGAGCCTCGGCGCGCACTGGCTGATGCGCCAGTTGCGCCTGTCGCCGGCCACGCTACTGCGCAGCAGCTGAACAAATGAATTCCTGACACCTTACGTTTACATTGACCCCGTTCCCGCACGAGGAGACCCGATGAACCCGCAACAAGCCCGCGCCATCGTCACCATCTGCCTGATGGCTGCCTTCGCCGACGGCCGCAAGGACAGCGCCGAACGCGAACACGTGCGGCGCGTCGCCGAATCGCTCGGTGACGCCGCCGAGCTCGACTTCATGAAGCTCTATCAGGACGTGCTGCTCGGCCGCGCCGACCTCAACGCCGCGGCCGGCGCGCTCGACACGCTGGAATTGCGCCAGCTGGCCTTCGAGATGGCCGTCGGCGTGGTCGAGGCGGACGGCCGTCACGATGTCGCCGAGACGGCCTTCCTGGCGAAGCTCGAAGCCGCGTTGAAACTCGACCACGATCAGGCCGAAACCACCGTGCATCGCGCCGAGGAAGTGGCCGAGGCGCCGGTCAGCGGGCGCCTGCCGGCGGAAGTCGCGCCGGGCGCCCGGGGGGGCGCCCGGGCCCCCCCCCCCGCCCCCCCCCCCCCCCCGCCCCCCCCGCAAGTACGACAACCCACCCACCACCACCC
>JAJLLM010000099.1:0-17454 GCA_033837965.1 Pseudazoarcus pumilus | reverse complement strand
GTGTCGGTGGTGGCCGAGCACAGCAGGTCGACAAAGCCGTCGCGCATGTCGCTCTCGACCTTGTCGGTCGGAATGGTCATGAAGCGGACAGCGGGCGCCTTGCCGCGCGGGTCGCGCAGCTTCTGCACGATGGCCTGGCAGAGTTCGACCATGTAGCCGGTGGGCGTGTCGCGGCCGGTCACGAACGAGAAGGGAAACGCATCTTGGCGGTAGCCGATGCGGATCGGCTCGCCGCTCCACATGGCGTCCTCCGCGTTTGCTGCCGGGGCTTGCGCTTGCGTCCCGGCAGCGCCAAGCAGCGCGATCAGGCCAACCAGTGTGTTGCGCAAGACTGCATGTGCGATGTGCATGATCGTGCTCCCCGAAGTTCGGTAAGGCTGACTACCAACCGCATCGCATCATTGCCCCATCGGCATGCAGCGTCAATATGCGGCCGACGCGGCCGCTGCGTACCCGACTACGCACCCCTACGCCATGTTGCGTATTCCCGCTGCATCCCGGCGGTCCTACTCTGAACTCGCACTGCAACACGCGAATTCCATTTCCAACGTTCAGGGGACACCGTCATGCAAACCCGTCGTACTTTCATCAAGTCGCTCGTACTCTCCGCTTCCATCGCCGCCATCGGCATGCCGATGGCCGCTTCCGCTGCCGACACCATCAAGGTCGGCGTGCTGCACTCACTTTCCGGCACGATGGCGATTTCCGAGACCGCGCTGAAGAACGTCGCGCTGATGACCATCGAGGAAATCAACGCCGCCGGTGGCGTGCTCGGCAAGAAGCTGGAGCCGGTGGTGGTCGACCCGGCCTCCAACTGGCCGCTGTTCGCCGAGCGTGCGCGTCAGCTGATCTCGCAGGACAAGGTTTCGGTGGTGTTCGGCTGCTGGACCTCGGTGAGCCGCAAGTCGGTGCTGCCGGTGTTCAAGGAACTCAACAGCCTGCTGTTCTACCCGGTGCAATACGAGGGTGAAGAGCTCGAGAAGAACGTCTTCTACACCGGCGCCGCGCCCAACCAGCAGGCCATTCCGGCGACCGAATACCTGATGAGCCCGGAAGGCGGCGGCGCCAAGCGCTTCGTCCTGCTTGGTACCGACTATGTGTACCCGCGCACCACCAACAAGATCCTGCGCGCCTTCCTGCACTCCAAGGGTGTGAAGGACTCCGACATCATGGAGGAGTACACCCCGTTCGGTCATAGCGACTACCAGACCATCATCGCCAACATCAAGAAGTTCTCGGCTGGTGGCAAGACGGCGGTCATCTCCACCATCAACGGCGACTCCAACGTGCCGTTCTACCGCGAGCTGGGCAACGCCGGCCTGAAAGCCACGGACGTGCCGGTGGTGGCGTTCTCGGTGGGTGAAGAGGAACTGCGCGGTGTCGATACCAAGCCGCTGCTGGGGCACCTCGCCGCGTGGAACTACTTCATGTCGGTCGAGAACCCCGAGAACAAGGCCTTCATCGCCAAGTACAAGGCATGGGCCAAGGCCAACAACGTGCCGAACGCCGACACCGTGGTCACCAACGACCCGATGGAAGCCACCTACGTCGGCATCCACATGTGGAAGCAGGCCGTCGAGAAGGCCGGCACCACCGACACCGACAAGGTCATTGCAGCCATGGGCGGCCAGACCTTCAAGGCGCCGTCGGGCTACACCCTGACCATGGACAAGACCAACCATCACCTGCACAAGCCGGTGCTGATCGGTGAAGTCACGGCCGACGGTCAGTTCGACGTGGTGTGGGAAACCAAGGAGCCGATCCGCGCCCAGCCGTGGAGCCCGTTCATCAAGGGTAACGAGTCCAAGCAAGGCCTCTGATCCACCGCCCGCTGACGACGCGCGGGCCGTTTCGGTCCGCGCGTCGTCGTTTTCGGCTCTCACCAAGGCAGATAGATCATGTTGAGCACCTTGTTCCGCTGCTGGGTACTGACGCTCGCCCTCGTTGCCGGCTCCGCGCAGGCCGTGCTGGCGCCGGAAGTCGTCACCGGGCTGGGCTCGTCCGACTTCAACGAGCGCATTGCCGCCATCGAGGCGCTGACCGTGGCCGGCACGGACGCCGCGCCCGTCATCGAAGCCATCGAATCCGGCAACTTCGGCTCGTTCGACGGCCGTGCGGTCATCGTGCGCGACAGCGCCGTGGTCGATCTCGCCAGCGGCGAAACGCTCAGCGCGTCGCCCGCCGATGTCACCACGCTGCGCACCAACAACCGGGTGCGCCGCGCACTCGCCACCGCCAAGGCCGGTCTCGCGCTCGAAACGGGCAGCGACGCTGAACGCCTCGCCGCGGCCGAGCAGCTGCGCGAAAACACCTCCCCCATACTGCTGCCGCTGCTCGAACGTGCAGCGGCCAACGAACAGGTCGCCGCCATCCGCGACCTGCTGGTGCTCGCCAAGGCGCGCATCCAGCTTGAATCCACCGAGCCGGCCGAACGCCGCGCCGCTGCCGAGGCGCTGGGCGGCTCCAGCGACCGCGCGGTCATCACGCTGCTCAAGCCGCTGGTCGAGCGCGAAGCCGGCACGCCGGGTGCGCCCGGCGCGTGGCTGGAATCCGACGAATCCGTGCGCGCCGCCGCCGCCGAGGCCATTGCCGCCATCGAGCGCCGCGTCGCCTTCGCGCAGAACGTCGCCACCGTGTTTTCCGGCCTGTCGCTCGGCTCCATCCTGCTGCTGGCCGCGCTCGGGTTGGCCATCACCTTCGGCGTGATGGGCGTCATCAACATGGCGCACGGCGAGCTGCTGATGGTCGGCGCCTACGCCACCTACCTCGTGCAGAACCTGTTCCGCCTGCACTTCCCGGAATACTTTGATTACTACGTGCTGGCGGCCGTGCCGGTGGCCTTCTTCGTCGCGGCGGCGGTCGGCATCGTCATGGAACGCACCGTGCTGCGCTTCCTCTACGGCCGCCCGCTCGAATCGCTGCTCGCCACCTGGGGCATCTCGCTGGTGCTCATCCAGGCCGCCCGCGTGACCTTCGGACCGCAGAACCTGGAGCTCACCAACCCGGCGTGGATGGCCGGCAGCGTCGAGGTCTTCGCCGGTCTGTCGCTGCCCTGGAACCGCATCTGGATCCTCGGCTTCTCGGTGTTCGTGCTGGTGCTGCTGTGGGCCATGATGCAGAAGACGCGTCTGGGCATGTTCGTGCGCGCCGTCACGCAGAACCGCCCGATGGCCGGCTGCGTGGGCGTGCCCACCGGCCGGGTGGACATGCTGGCCTTCGGCATCGGCGCCGGCGTGGCCGGTCTGGGCGGCCTCGCGCTGTCGCAGATCGCCAACGTCGGCCCGGCCATGGGGCAGGGCTACATCGTCGATTCCTTCATGGTCGTGGTGCTGGGCGGCGTCGGTCAGCTCGCCGGTGCGGTGTCGGCGGCCTTCGGTCTGGGCATCTTCTCCAAGTTCCTTGAAGGCTGGACCGGCGCGGTCATCGCCAAGATCCTGGTGCTGGTCTTCATCATCATGTTCATCCAGAAGCGTCCGCAGGGCATCTTTGCCCTAAAGGGCCGCTTCGCAGACCAGTGAGTCGAACCATGAATTCGCCTGTTGCGCGACGCGATCTCACCCCTGCGATGCTCGCCGTACCGGTGTACGGCTGCGCTTCTCGGGCTGACCTCACGCCGCTCACGACGGCGACTTCACGATTCGAGGCCATGCCCGAAATGAAAAAGGAATCCTGATGAGAACCCCGTTCACCCTCCGATTCCTCGGCAAGCTGCCGACCTCGGCCCGCATCGCCCTCGCGCTGTTCGTGCTGGCGGCCTTTGTGTGGGTGCCCGTCGCCCACCTCATGCTGCCGGCCGACCACGCCCTGCACCTGTCGGCCTACTGGGTCAGCCTGCTCGGAAAGATCCTCTGCTACATGGTCGTGGCGGTGGCGATGGACCTGATCTGGGGCTACGCAGGCATCCTCAGCCTTGGCCACGGCATGTTCTTCGCGCTCGGCGGCTACGCCTTCGGCATGTACCTGATGCGCCAGATCGGCCGCGACGGCAGCTACGGCCAGGACCTGCCGGACTTCATGGTCTTCCTCGCGTGGAAGGAGCTGCCCTGGTACTGGATGGGTTCCGATTCCTTCCTATGGACGCTGTTCCTCGCCATGGCGGTACCGGGTCTGGTGGCCTTCATCTTCGGCTGGTTCGCCTTCCGCTCGCGCATCAAGGGCGTGTATTTCTCGATCATCACGCAGGCGCTCACCTTTGCCGCCATGCTGCTGTTCTTCCGCAACGAAACCGGTTTCGGCGGCAACAACGGCTTTACCGACTTCAAGCGCATCCTCGGCCACTCCATCACCTCGCCGGAAATGCGGGTGACGCTGTTCGTGCTCTCCGCGCTGCTGCTCATCGCCTGCCTGCTGCTCGGCCGTTATCTGGTCACTTCGCGCTTCGGCCGCGTGCTGGCGGCGATTCGCGATGCCGAAAGCCGCGTCATGTTCATCGGCTACAACCCGCTGCACTACAAGCTCTTCATCTGGACGCTGTCGGCCGTGCTGTGCGGCCTGGCCGGTGCGCTCTACGTGCCGCAGGTGGGCATCATCAACCCGAGCGAAATGAGCCCCGCTAACTCCATCGAGATCGCCGTGTGGGTGGCCGTGGGTGGTCGCGGCACGCTCATCGGCGCGGTGGTGGGGGCCGGCGTGGTCAACCTCGCCAAGACCTGGTTCACCGTGACCATGCCGGAGTACTGGCCCTTCATGCTCGGCTTCCTGTTCATTGCCGTCACGCTGTTCATGCCCAACGGCATCGTCGGGGTGGTGCGCAAGCTGATGGGCCGCCGCGCCGAAGCCAAAGAAGCCGCCCCGGCCGCGCCCGCCACGCCGGAAGCGCCCGCCGCCAAGGCCGAAACCCCCACGCATGAATCCGGCCCCGCCGTGAAAGGAGCAGGCGCATGACCCCCGACACCTTCCTGCGCGAGCCCGAAGCCCTCAACGCGCCGGGCCACCCCGGCCACCGAGGCGGCCCCGAGCGCCACATCGTGCGCCCCGGCGAGCTGGACCTCTCGCACAAGGTCATCCTCTATCTGGAAGACATCACCGTTTCCTTCGACGGCTTCCGTGCGCTCAACAAGCTGTCGCTGGCGGTGGATGTGGGCGAACTGCGCTGCATCATCGGCCCCAACGGCGCCGGCAAGACCACCATGATGGACGTCATCACCGGCAAGACGCGGCCCGACTCCGGCAAGGCCTTTTTCGGCCAGACCATCGACCTCACGCGCATGACCGAGCCGCAGATCGCGCACATGGGCATCGGCCGCAAGTTCCAGAAGCCCACCGTGTTCGAGCAGCTCACCGTGTTCGAAAACCTCGAACTCGCCATGAAGACCGACAAGCGCGTGCGCCGCGCCCTGTTCGCCCGCCTGAGCGATGAGCAGCGCGACCGCGTGGCCGACACCCTCAAGCGCATCCGCCTGACCGACGCGGCAGATCGCGTGGCCGGCTTGCTCTCGCACGGCCAGAAACAATGGCTGGAAATCGGCATGCTGCTCATGCAGGAACCCAAGCTGCTGCTGCTTGACGAGCCTGTGGCCGGCATGACCGACGACGAAACCGAACGCACCGCCGAGCTGTTCGTCAGCCTCGCCGGCGAGCACTCGCTGGTGGTGGTCGAGCACGACATGAGCTTTGTCGAGGCGCTCGGCGGCAAGGTCACCGTGCTGTGCGAAGGCTCCGTGCTGGCCGAAGGGCCGCTGTCGGAAGTGCAGGCCGATGAACGCGTGATTGAAGTCTATTTGGGAAGATGAGATGACCCCCACGATCAACTTCGTTTCGCTGCCCCCCGAGGGGGCTGGCGCCTCCTTTGGGGCGGCCCGGCAGGAGTCTGGAAGATGCTGAAAGTCGAAAACCTCCACCAGTACTACGGCGGCAGCCACATCCTGCGCGGTCTGTCTTTTGAAGTGCCCGTCGGCAAGGTCACCACCCTGCTGGGCCGCAACGGCGTGGGCAAGACCACGCTGCTCAAAACGCTGATGGGCCTCGTCCCCTCCGCCCAGGGCAGCATCAGCCTTAATGGCGGTGACATCACCAAAGCGCCGTCCTTCAAGCGCGTGTCCTCGGGCATCGGCTACGTACCGCAAGGCCGCGAAATCTTCCCCCGCCTCACGGTGGAAGAGAACCTGCTCATGGGCCTCGCCACCTGCTCGGGCAGCACCAAGATTCCGGGGCGCATCTTCGACATGTTCCCGGTGCTCAAGCAGATGATGCACCGCCGCGGCGGCGACCTCTCCGGCGGCCAGCAACAACAACTCGCCATCGGCCGCGCCCTGGCCTTCGGCCCCAAGCTGCTCATCCTCGATGAGCCGACCGAAGGCATCCAGCCCTCCATCATCAAGGACATCGGCAACGCCATCCGCACCCTCGCCGAATCCGGCGAAATGGCCATCCTGCTGGTCGAGCAGTACTACGACTTCGCCCGCGATTTATCCGACCACTACCTGCTCATGGAGCGCGGCGAGATCGTGATGCGCGGGGCGGGGGAGGATATGGATGCGGATGGGGTGAGGGAAGAACTGGCGGTATAAGGGCGAGGCAGCTCAAGGCGGCGAAACCCGGTCCAGTTCTTCAAGCCAGTCCTCGGCCGGTTGGGGGTGGCCGTAGAGGTAGCCTTGCAGCACATCGCAGCCGCGTTCCGCGAGGAAGTCGCGCTGTGCAGGGGTCTCCACGCCTTCGGCGACGATGCGCAGATGCAACTGGCGTGCAAGTGAGATGACCATCTGCACGATCTCGCTGTCGTTGCGGTCGGTGGGCAAGCCGTCGACGAAGCTCTTGTCGATCTTCAGTTCATACAGCGGCAGGCGCTTGAGGTAGCCAAGGCTGGAATAGCCGGTGCCGAAGTCGTCGATCGAGAAGTGGATGCCCAGCGTGTTCAGCTCGGTCATCTTGCCGATGGTTGATTCGAGGTGGTCGAGTAAGAGGCCCTCGGTGACTTCGAATATCAGCCGGTGTCCGGGACAGCCGTGACGGCGCAGGGTGCTGCGCACATGATCGACAAAGTCAGGCTGGTGGAACTGGCGCGGACTCACATTCACTGACAGCGTTCCGGGCCGTGAGTGGGCTTCCAGCGCCATGGCGAGTTCGCAGGCACGATCGAGCACCCAGTCGCCGATGCGCAGGATGAGCCCGCTCTCTTCGGCAATGGCGATGAAATACGCCGGCGAGATGTAGCCGTGCGTCGGGTGGTGCCAGCGCGCCAGGATTTCGGCGCCGACGGCCTTCCCCGCGATATCGACCTGGGGTTGCACGGACATCGACATTTCGCCGCGCTCGATGGCGCGTGCCAGATCGCTCTCCAGCGCCAGCCGCCGCTCTACCTCGATCTGCATGGTAGTTTCGAAGAACGCGACCTGATTGCGGCCCGAGGCCTTTGCGCGATACATGGCGATGTCGGCCGCGCGCAGCAGGTCGTCGGCGCTTTGATCGGGTTGCGGCAGCATGGCCACACCGATGCTGGCCGATGAGGTGAACAGTTGCCCGTCAAGTTCGTAGGGGCATTCGAGCTTGGCGCGTAGTTTCTCGGCCAGTGCGTGAATCTGGCGGGCGGTGGCGGAGGTGTCGGGCGACACGCCGGTGACCAGCACGACGAACTCGTCGCCACCCATGCGGGCGACGGTGTCGCCCTCGCGAACGCCGCGTACGAGCCGGTGCGCGACCTCTTCGAGCAGTGCGTCGCCCATATCGTGTCCGCGTGCGTCGTTGATGCTCTTGAAGCGATCCAGGTCGATGAACATCAGTGCACCGTGCAGTCCTGAGCGCCGCGCACGCGCCAGGGCCTTGGGCAGTTCCTGCTGCAGCATGCGGCGGTTGGGCAGGCCGGTGAGTGTATCGAAATAGGCCAGTCGTTCGATCTGTGCCTCGCGCGCCTTGCGCTCGGAGATGTCCTGCGCCACTCCGATCATGCGCAGCGGCCGGTCGTGCTCATCACGGTCGCTGATGCGGCCCTCGATCGCAATCCACATGGCGGTACCGCTACTGTCGAGTATGCGGTGTTCTGCCGAGAAGGCTTCATGATGTTCTCGCAGGGCGTTGCGATAGGCGTCGCGCAGCACGCGGCGATCCTCGCGCGGGATCCGGTGCAGCAGCTCCCGCAACGGCGCATCCCCTGCGATCATTCCGGTGTTTAGTAGTTGCGACCAGGTTTCCGATAGGTAGACGCGTTTGCTCACGAGGTCGAGGTCCCAGATGGCGGTGCGCGAACTCTCCAGCGCCAGCTTGAGGCGTTCTTCGCTGCGTCGCACGCGTTCTTGCGACGCCTCGATGGCGTCGAGCATGGTGTTGAAGTGCTTGGCCACCTCGAAGATCTCTCGCGGGCCGCGCGTCGGCACGCGTACCTCGAGTTGACCCTGTGCGCGGGCGTGCGCGGCAGCGCTGACCTGCTCGATCGGAGACTGGATACGTCGCGCGAGCCACAGCGCGAACAGCCATACGAGCAGGATGATCGGCAGACCGAGCACGGCGCTGGTGTAGGCGCTCTGACGGGCATCTGAGAGTGCGTGCTCAGCATCGATGCCAGCAACGGCAGTCCATTCCGTGCCCTGGATAGGCGAAAAGCCGTAGAAGCGACGTACCCCGGATTCGTCAACACCATCGCTGACGCCCTCGGGCTGTTTGTGGATGCGTTCAAGCAATGGCGCGTCGGCCGGCAAGCTGCGCCCGATCAAGTCTTCGCCGGCACGCGAGCGCGCAACCACGCGCCCTTCGCCGTCGAAAATGGTGATCAGGATGGAATCGGGCAGTTTGTCTGCTGCAGGCACAAGGCGAAAACGCAGCAGATCAATGGGTGTCTGTACGGCGCCGATCATGCGCCCGTCGGTGTCGCGGACCGGTTCGGCGAGAACGGATATCCAGCCACGATTGATGGGTCCGAACAGGATCGGCCCGACTACGAAGCGCTCACGCGCATAGACCAGCTTGAACCACTCGTGATCGGCAACCGGCAGAGGTTTGCCGTCGGGTTGGGGTCGCGCTGAGCAGATCAGATAGCCGGCCGGCGTCGACAGGCTGATGTTGGACAGCTGCGGATAAAATTCCTTGAAGGTCCTGAAGATCGGGTCGCATTCTGAGCCGCCGATTGTCGCGGCCATCTGTGGGCGACTGGCCAGCAGCTGCAGCACTTCATGGGCGTCGCGAATGAAGGTTTCGGTGGTGTCGGCGGTGAGCTGCGCCAGACGCAGGGCCTTCTCCTGTGACGCTTCCTTCCCCGATTCGTACAGACGCATGATGTTGTAACCCACCAGCAGGGTCAGCGGCAGCAGAATCGCTGCGCACAACACATAAAGCAAACTTCGTAGGGACCAACGTCTGAGGGAGCGCATCGCGAGCATTCCTCCCTGGGTGAGGTCCGCAGATCCGTCAATTCATCGTGTGCCTTTACGCGCGTTCCCGCAAGGTAAAAATTTTCCCGTGCCGGCGCGGGTCAGTGCCCGCCGGCCGCGCGTGCGGCTGCTTCGGGCTTGTCATGCACGCCGAAGCGGTCCACCAGCGTGCGGCTGGCTTCGTTGAGGCCGATGACCTGCACCTGCACGCCGTGGCGGCGGAACTTCATGACCACGCGGTCCAGTGCCTCCACGGCCGTGATGTCCCAGAAGTGGGTGGGGGAGACGTCGATGCACACGCGCTCGACGGGTTCGAGGAAGTCGAAGCTCGATACGAAGCGCTCCGCCGAGGCGAAGAAGACCTGTCCGGCCACGGTGTAGTGGCGGGTGTCGCCGGCGCCGTCGAGCTTGCTGTGCACGGCCAGCACGCGGCCGATCTTGTGGGCGAAGAAGATGCCCGACAGCAGCACGCCAACCAGCACGCCCTTGGCCAGATCATGCGTGGCAACCACCACCGCGACGGTGGCGAGCATGACCACGCTGGAGCTGGCGGGGTTGCTGGGCAGGTTGCGGATGGACGCCCAGTTGAAGGTGCCGATGGACACCATGATCATCACCGCTACCAGCGCGGCCATGGGAATCTGCGCCACGAGGTCGCCGAGGAACACCACCATCACCAGCAGCAGCGCGCCGGCCACCAGCGTGGACAGCCGCCCGCGACCGCCCGATTTCACGTTGATGACCGACTGGCCGATCATCGCGCAGCCGGCCATGCCGCCGATGAAGCCGGTGGCGATGTTGGCCGTGCCCTGGCCGATGCATTCGCGGCGCTTGTCGCTGGGGGTGTCGGTCATGTCGTCGACGATGGTGGCAGTCATCATCGATTCGAGCAGCCCGACCACAGCCATGGTGAGCGCGTAGGGCAGCACGATGCTCAGCGTTTCGAGGTTGAGCGGCACGTCCGGCAGCAGGAACACCGGCAGGCTGTCGGGCAACTCGCCCATGTCGCCGACGGTGCGCACGTCCAGATCGAGCCACATCGAGATCGCGGTGAGCACCACGATGGTTACCAGCGGCGAGGGCACGGCGCGGGTGATGTAGGGGAACAGGTAGATGATGCCCAGCCCGGCGGCGGTCATGGCATACACCTGCCAGCTGACGTTGGTGAGCTCCGGTAACTGCGCGGCGAAGATCAGGATGGCCAGCGCATTGACGAAGCCGGTGACTACCGAGCGCGATACGAAGCGCATCAGCACGTCCAGCCGCAGCAGGCCGGCGGCTATCTGCAGCACGCCGGTGAGCACCGTGGCAGCGAGCAGGTATTGCAGGCCGTGTTCCTTGACCAGCGTGACCATGAGCAGCGCCATGGCGCCGGTGGCGGCCGAGATCATGCCGGGACGTCCGCCCGCGAAGGCAATCACGACCGCCATGCTGAAGGAGGCGTACAGCCCGACCTTGGGGTCGACGCCGGCGATGATCGAGAACGCGATGGCCTCGGGGATCAGCGCCAGCGCGACGACGATACCGGCGAGTACGTCGCCGCGGATGTTGGAAAACCAGTGGGTGCGCAGGGCAGGCAGCATGGACAGTGTTCCCGTGTCACGGCGGGCGTGACGGGTTGGGGCGCGCGGCGCCGGCCGCGGCAGAGCGGCTGATGGAAAAAGGGTGTGGTGCAGACGGACTTCCGGCGGAAACAGGGGATGTTTGCGAAAGTCTGGGCGGGGCGTATTACAACGGAAACTCCGGGGACGGCTGCGGCGGAAAGTCGCGCATCATACGCGCCGCTGCGGTGCAGCACAACGCGCGGGCCGCAAGGCGGGGCCATACGAAATCTTGCGTAGTGCCGCTGGGCGGCGCATTCGTTACAGTACGCCCATGAAACCCGATGACCCCCCGACCGCGGTGCGTGCCGCCGGCTGGCAGGCGGCGCTGGCGCTGGATTTCGAGCGCCGCGACGCCCGCTCGGTGCTGGCCGGCAATCGGCACGTCGGGCCCTTGCGCGTGCAGAAGCCGCTGTACCCGGAGGGCGAGGGCGTGTGCCACGCCATCGTGTTGCATCCGCCGGCCGGCATCGTGGGTGGGGACACGCTCGACATCGCCGTGCAGGTGGGCGCGGGCGCGCATGCGCTGCTGACCACGCCGGGTGCCGGCAAGTGGTATCGCAGCGCCGGTGCGCCGGCCACGCTGCGGCAGAGCCTGCGCGTGGAAGACGGTGCGGTGTGCGAGTGGCTGCCGCAGGAAACGCTGGTGTTCGACGGCGCCATCGGCGACCAGAGCACGCACATCGAGCTGGCCCCGCACGCGCGCTTCATCGGCAGCGAGATGCTGTGTTTCGGCCGCACGGCCTCGGGCGAGCGCTTCACGCAGGGGCAGTTTTCCATGTGCACGCGCATCCGCCGGGGTGGTGAAACGTTGTGGCTGGAGCGCGGCCACATTGCCGGCGGTTCGCCTTTGCTGGATTCGCCGGTAGGGCTCAACGGCCAGCCGGTGGCGGGCACCTTGTGGATCATCGGGCCGGAAGTGGACGAAGCCCTGCGCAACGCCTGCCGCGAGATCGAGCCGGCCATCGGCCACGGCGCGGTGACGCTGTTGCCGGGCGTGCTGGTGGCGCGTTGGCTGGGTCCGGCGTGCGAGCCGGGACGTGAATGGTTTGCCCGCCTGTGGGCGGTGGCGCGGCCGGCACTGGCCGGGCGTGAGGCGGTGATCCCGCGCATCTGGAACACCTGAACCGGGGCGAGGGCCCCGACGGAGAGGACGAATGGAACTGACCCCCCGCGAGAAGGATAAGCTGCTGATTTTCACCGCCGGCCTGGTAGCCGAACGGCGCCTCGCGCGCGGCGTGAAGCTGAACTACCCGGAGGCGGTGGCGCTGATCACCTGCGCGATCTTCGAGGGCGCGCGTGACGGCCGCACCGTGGCCGACCTGATGCACTACGGCACCACCATCCTCAGCCGTGATCAGGTGATGGACGGCGTGGCCGAGATGATCCCCGAGATCCAGGTCGAGGCGACCTTCCCGGACGGGACGAAGCTGGTCACCGTGCATAACCCCATAATTTAAGAGGGCGGCAGAGATGATCCCCGGTGAAATGAAAACCCTGGACGGCGAGATCGAGCTCAACGCCGGCCGCGAGACGATCACGCTGAACGTGAAGAACACCGGCGACCGCCCGGTGCAGGTGGGCTCGCACTACCACTTTGCCGAGACCAACGGCGCGTTGGACTTCGACCGCGCGGCGGCCAAGGGCTTTCGCCTGAACATCGCGGCGGGCACGGCGGTGCGCTTCGAGCCGGGCCAGTCGCGCACGGTGGAGCTGGTGGCGCTGGCCGGCGACCGCAAGGTGTATGGCTTTGCCGGCGACGTGATGGGTGCCCTGCCGGCGGCCAATGGCTCGCCCGCGAAGACCTCCGCCGCGCGCATTTCGCGCCGCGCCTATGCAGAGATGTTCGGCCCCACCACCGGCGACCGCCTGCGCCTGGGCGACACCGAGCTGTGGATCGAGGTCGAGAAGGATTTCACCATCTACGGCGACGAGGTGAAGTTCGGCGGCGGCAAGGTCATCCGCGACGGCATGGGTCAGAGCCAACGCGTGTCGGCCGACGTGGCCGATACGGTGATTACCAACGCGCTCATCGTCGATGCCGTCGCCGGCATCGTGAAGGCGGACGTCGGCATCAAGGCCGGGCGCATTTTCGCCATCGGCAAGGCTGGCAACCCCGACATCCAGCCCGGCGTGACGATTGCCGTGGGCGCGGGCACCGAGGTGATCGCGGGCGAGGGCATGATCCTCACCGCCGGCGGCATCGACAGCCACATCCACTGGATCTGCCCGCAGCAGATCGAAGAGGCGCTGATGAGCGGCGTCACGACCATGCTGGGCGGCGGCACCGGCCCGGCCACCGGCACGCTGGCCACCACCTGCACGCCGGGGCCGTGGCACATCCACCGCATGCTCGAAGCGGCCGAAGCCTTCCCGATGAACCTGGGTTTCTTCGGCAAGGGCAACGCCAGCCTGCCGGAGCCGCTGCGCGAGCAGGTGGAGGCCGGTGTCATCGGCCTCAAACTGCACGAAGACTGGGGCACCACGCCGGCGGCCATCGACAACTGCCTGACGGTGGCCGACGAGATGGACATCCAGGTGGCCATCCACACCGACACGCTGAACGAATCGGGCTTTGTCGAGACGACGATTGCCGCCTTCAAGGGCCGCACCATCCACACCTTCCACACCGAAGGCGCGGGCGGTGGCCACGCGCCGGACATCATCAAGGCGGTGAGCCTGCCCAACGTGCTGCCGTCGTCCACCAATCCGACGCGGCCCTACACGGTGAACACCATCGACGAGCATCTCGACATGCTCATGGTGTGCCACCACCTCGACCCGGCCATTGCCGAAGACGTGGCCTTTGCCGAAAGCCGCATCCGCCGCGAGACCATCGCCGCTGAAGACATCCTGCACGACACCGGCGTGTTCTCCATGATGTCGTCCGACTCGCAGGCCATGGGCCGCGTGGGCGAGGTCGTCACCCGCACCTGGCAGACCGCGCACAAGATGAAGCTGCAGCGCGGCGCGCTGGCCGAAGACGCGGCCACGCCGGGGGCGGACAACTTCCGCGTCAAGCGCTACATCGCCAAATACACCATCAATCCCGCCATCACCCATGGCATCGCCCACACGGTGGGCTCCATCGAGGTCGGCAAGCTGGCCGATCTGGTGCTGTGGCGCCCGGCCTTCTTCGGCACCAAGCCGAGCATGATCCTGAAGGGCGGCATGATTGCCGCCGCCGCGATGGGCGACCCGAATGCCTCCATCCCCACGCCGCAGCCGGTGCACTACCGCCCGATGTTCGGCAGCTACGGCAAGGCGCTGAAGACCTCGGTCACCTTCGTCTCGCAGGCCGCGTTGAAGAACCCGGCGATTGCTGCGCTGGGCCTGCAGAAGCCCCTGGTGGCGGCGGGTGGCTGCCGCAACGTCCAGAAGAGCGACATGGTGCATAACGGCGCCACGCCGACCATCGACGTCGACCCCGAAACCTATGTGGTGCGCGCCGACGGTGAGTTGCTCACCTGCGAGCCGGCCGAGGTGTTGCCGATGGCGCAGCGCTACTTCCTGTTCTGAGAACGACGATGCTTTTGCTTGAATCCCTGTACGACGGCTCCCAACCCGCCACCGAGAAGCTCGAGCTCGACTTCGCCTACCGCACCAAGAGCCGCCTGCGCGCCAAGCTCAAGACGGGCGAGGACGTCGGCTTGTTCCTCGAGCGCGGCACCGTGCTGCGCGGCGGCCAGAAGCTGCTCGCCAAGGACGGCCGCATCGTCGAAGTGGTGTCCGCGCCCGAAGACCTGCTCGAAGCGCGCTGCGACGGTGCCTTCGCGCTGGCCCGCGCGGCCTACCACCTCGGCAACCGCCACGTCGCGGTCGAGATCGGCGACGGCTGGCTGCGCATCCAGGCCGACCACGTGCTGGAACACATGCTGGTCGGCCTCGGCGCCGAAGTTCGCGCGGTATCCGCGCCCTTCGAGCCTGAGTCCGGCGCCTACGCCCACGGCCATCAGCACCCCGGCGACGGCAGCGGCGCGCGCATTCACATGATGAGCGCGTGATGTTGTACGCCTGCCCACCCACCCCGACCGTAGGGCGCAATAAGCAAAGCGCATTGCGCCGCATGGGCTGCGAATGCGCCGGGGTGCGAGGCTGATGCTCCCCCTCATCCGCCTCCTGCAACTCGTCAGTCCGACCCTGCCGGTCGGTGCGTACACGTACTCGCAAGGTCTGGAGTGGGCCGTCGAGTGCGGCACGGCCAAGGACGAGGCCGGCACGGCACGCTGGATCGGTGATGCGCTCGCGCACAACGTCGCCCGCTTCGAGGCGCCGCTGGCCGCCGCCATGTTGCAGGCGTGGCAGGAGGGTGACGATGCCCGCGTGGCGGAACTCAACGCCGACTTCAACGCCAGCCGCGAGACCATGGAACTGCGCGCCGAGACCGTACAGATGGGCTGGTCGCTGGTGCGCCTGCTGAGCGAGCTGGACGCATTTGCGCAGATTGAGGGCTGGCGCGAACGCTTGCTCGCCATCGAAGAACCGGCCTTCCCGACCGCGTGGACGGCCGCCGCCGCGGCTTGGGGCGTCGACCGCGAACAGGCGATTGCCGCCTACCTCTGGGCGTGGCTGGAAAATCAGGTGATGGCGGCGGTGAAGGCCGTGCCGCTGGGCCAGAGCGCCGGCCAGCGGCTGCTTGCCACGCTCGGTGAGACGATTCCCGAACTCGCGCAACGGGCGGTCGCGCTGCCCGAAGCGCAATGGAGCAACTTCAACCCCGGCCTCGCCATTGCGAGCAGCCGGCATGAAACGCAATACACGAGGCTGTTCAGATCATGACTACCCCAACCCAAGCCCTGCGCGTCGGCATCGGCGGCCCGGTCGGCTCCGGCAAGACTGCGCTCACGCTGGCGCTGTGCCGCGCGCTGCGCGACAAGTACAACATCGCCGTCGTCACCAACGACATCTACACCGCCGAGGACGCGCAGTTCCTCGTGCGCAACGAGGCGCTGGCGGCCGATCGCATCATCGGCGTCGAGACCGGCGGCTGCCCGCACACTGCCATCCGCGAGGACGCGTCGATCAATCTGGAGGCCGTCGACCGGCTCAACCGCCGCTTTCCGGGGCTGGAGATCATCTTCGTCGAGTCCGGCGGCGACAACCTCGCGGCGACCTTCTCGCCCGAGCTGTCGGACCTGACCATCTACGTCATCGACGTGTCGGCCGGCGACAAGATTCCGCGCAAGGGCGGCCCTGGCATCACCAAGAGCGACCTGCTGGTGATCAACAAGATCGACCTCGCGCCGCTGGTCGGCGCCTCGCTGGAGGTCATGGACCGCGACGCGAAGAAGATGCGCGGTGAGCGCCCGTTCATCTTCTCCAACCAGAAAACCGGCCAGGGTCTGGCCGAAATCATCGACTTCATCGAACGCCAGGGCCTGCTCGTCGCGCCCGAGCCCGTCTGACCGAATCCATCATGAGGGAACCGACCATGAAACGACTCTTCTCCGCCCTGCCGCTCGCACTCCTCGCCGGCGCCGCGCTCGCCCACCCCGGCCACGGTGGCCATGAATCCGCCAGTTTCTTCTCCGGCTTCGGCCACCCCATCGGCGGCGCCGACCACCTGCTGGCGATGCTCGCCGTTGGCCTGCTCGCGGCCCGTCAGGCCGGCCGAGCACGCTGGGCGCTGCCGGTGGCCTTCGTGCTGGCCATGCTCGCAGGCGCAGGCCTGGGCGCAGTCGGCGTAGCGCTGCCTGCAGTAGAAACCGGCATCGCGCTGTCAGTGCTGGTGCTGGGCCTGCTTATCGCGCTGGTCGTGAAACTGCCGCTCACCGCAGCGGTACCGATGGTCGCCGTGTTCGCGCTCTTCCACGGCCACGCCCACTTCACCGAAATGGGCCACGGCACCGTCTGGGCCTACGCCGCCGGCTTCGCCATCGCCACCGCCGCGCTGCATGCCGCCGGCTACGTGCTGTCCCGCAGCCTGCCCGAGACCCCCGCCGCTGCGTGGAGCAAGCGTGTACTCGGTGGCTTGATTGCAGTAGCTGGAGCGTTCTTCCTCGCCGCCTGACCCCGCGGGCGGGTCAGGGCAGCAGGGTGGCGGCACTCGGCCAAAGCCCTGTTTTCGCTTACAATCGCGCCTTCGTCCTGACCGAACCCCTCCCATGTTTTCCGGAATCGTGGCCGCCCGAGGCCGTATCGTCGAACTCACTCCGCTGGCCGATGGCGTGCGTCTGGTGGTCGACGCCCCCGAGCTTGATCTGTCCGATGTGATCCTTGGCGACAGCATCGCCAACAGCGGCGTGTGCCTGACCGTAGTGGCCATCGACGGCAGTCGCATGAGCTTTGACGTGTCGCGCGAGACGCTCAATTGCACCGTCGGGCTGGATGCGGTGGGCAACGAGGTCAATCTGGAGAAGGCGCTGCGTCTGGCCGACCGGCTGGGCGGGCATCTGGTGACCGGCCATGTGGACGGCGTGGGCGAGGTGCTGCGCTTCGCGCCGGTGGGCGAGAGCCACGAGCTGGTGATCCGCGCGCCGCAGGCGCTGGCGGGCTACATCGCGCGCAAGGGCTCGATCACCGTGAATGGCGTGAGCCTGACGGTGAACCGCGTC